>NZ_CP186540.1:0-300000 GCF_049389645.1 Alkalibacterium sp. f15 | reverse complement strand
GGTCAGCCTATACATGAAGTAGAGATCAGACAGACCTTGACTGCGAACGAAGCCTATCATTTAGTCATCGATAAAAAACGAAGAGGTTTGATTGAACGTAACCATACTGCTACGCACCTTTTACATCAAGCATTAAAAGATACTATAGGTAATCATGCAAATCAAGCAGGATCATTGGTTGAAGATGATTATTTAAGATTCGATTTCACTCATTTTGGACAAGTAACAGAAGATGAATTGAAAGAAATTGAAGAAATCGTCAATCAGAAAATCCAAGAAAACCTTAAGATCGAAACAGTTGAAACAGACATTGAGACAGCAAAAAAAATGGGAGCAATGGCATTATTCGGTGAGAAATATGGCAATAATGTGCGCGTCGTAATGGTTGATGAGTATTCCAAAGAGTTGTGTGGAGGAACGCATGTTAATACCACATCTGAGATAGGTATATTCAAGATCCTATCAGAGAGTGGTATAGGTGCAGGTACAAGAAGAATTATTGCTCAGACAAGCGAGGGCGCTTATCGTTGGATGGAAGAGCAATTAACTATTTTGAAACAAGTGTCTAAACTTATGAAAATACAATCACTAATAGATCTTCCAGTCAAAATCGAAGGCTTACAGAAAGAATTGAAAGATATCAATCAGCTGAATGAGTCGTTACATGCAAAATTAGCTAATGCACAAGCTGAAGATATCTTTACTCAAGTCAAAACTGTAGGGGATTTAACGTTTATTGCTGAAGAGATTAAAGCAAAAGACATGAACCAATTAAGACAGTTAGCAGATAAATGGAAGCAAAATAATTATTCAGATATTTTAGTTTTAGGTTTAAGAATTGAAGGCAAAGTAAATATCATTGCATCACTTAATCAAAAAGCTATAGACAAGAAACTTAAAGCAGGCAACTTGATAAAAACAATCTCCCCATATGTAAAAGGTGGAGGCGGAGGACGCGATGACTTTGCTCAAGCTGGAGGTAAAAATCCTGAGGGACTACCTGAAGCGCTAAGAGCAGTTCCAGAATGGATCGAGTCAAACAGTTAAACTTGAGTACCAATGTAATAACAGGTAACCTTAAAAAAGAAAAGTAACGATCATAGATTGCATTGTACTTTGAATGCATTTCTAGTAAAATGAATATAACAGAAATTTTTCAAAAAAGAATATAATGAATGAGTTACTTATATTCGTTATTGAAAAGACGGAGGGAACGTTAAATGACTATAAATGATCATACTGTTCGATTTAGTGTTGATAATATTGATGAACACAATGTCGACGAAACGTTAAAATTAGTATATAAAGCCTTAGAGGAAAAAGGATATAATCCTATAAATCAAATCGTTGGCTATTTGTTATCAGGAGATCCTGCTTATATACCTCGTCATAATGATGCGAGAAACTTGATAAAACGACACGAAAGAGATGAAATTTTAGAAGAATTAGTTGCTCATTATATTGAGAACAAAAAATAAAATGCGTATCATGGGTTTGGATGTCGGCTCAAAAACCGTTGGGGTTGCTGTAAGTGATCAGTTTGGTTGGACAGCTCAAGGAATAGAAACAGTTAAAATCAATGAATCTAAGAACGAATTCGGTTTTGATCGAATCAAAGAACTCATTGAAGAATACGAGGTAGAGTCATTCGTTGTCGGTTTACCTAAGAATATGAATGGGACAATTGGTGAACGTGCTGAGATTTCAATGGAATATGGGCAAAAACTCGAAGAACTTTTTAAATTACCAGTGATCTACCAAGATGAGCGATTAACTACTATGCAAGCAACTCGAATGCTAATTGAAGAAGGCAATACTTCACGAAAAAAAAGAAAAAAAGTTATAGATAAACTTGCTGCTGTAATGATATTACAGAATTATCTAGATCAACATTCAAAGAATTGAAGGAGGAATAAAAATGTCAAAAGAACATGACAATGAGCACGAGCATGAACATGAAAACATTACGATTATAGATGAAGAGGGAAATGAAGAGTTATACGAGATTCTTTTTACTTTCGAATCAGACGATTTTGGTAAATCATATGTATTAGTTTATCCAACGGGTACCAACGAAGGTGAAGAGGTTGAACTTTCTGCATTTTCTTATAAAGAATCAGAGGGTGGGCTTGAAGGCTCTTTGAGTTCAATTGATTCTGATGAAGAATGGGAAATGATCGAGGAAGTCTTAAATACATTTATAAGCGAAGAGGAAGAAGACGACGACGAGTACGAAGAAGACGACGAATAATAGAAAAATATAAAGATGGATAGGGAAATTAGTCTAACTCATGATGCTATAGGTATGAAAGACTTTCCTCTATCCATTTTTTTTTGGAATAAAACATACTATTGACAAGATGATAAATAATAATGAGAAGGAAAATGTCTTTTCTGCGGTATACATATTGTGTATAATGATTAAGATAACTAGCTTATTAAAAAAGGATGGACAGTGGATGCCTGATAGAAAATCGATAAAAACGGTCAGAAAAATTGTATTAAGTATTGTTTCAATTTTAATCATATTAATTGTTGTGCTCGTTTTTTCGGGCTATCAATATTACACGTCTTCTTTAGAACCTTTGGAACCAGGTAGCAATGAAGATGTACCGATCGAGATTCCTATTGGCTCATCACGTACGGATATCTCTCGAATCTTAGAAGAAAATCAGATTATTCGAAGTGCTTTTGTTTTCAACTATCATTTAAGATTTACTGGTGAAGAGGGCTTTCAAGCTGGATACTATCTGTTTTCCCCTTCAATGTCTACAAATGAAATTGTGACTCAGCTCCAAGAGGGTGGAACTCCAATTATGGAAGAGGCATCAGGCTCTATAACAATTCCCGAAGGTTTTACTGTAGAACAAGTCGCTATTGTGATAGGACAACAAACGGATTATTCTATTGATGAATTTTTTGATTTAATCGAGGATGAGGATTTCCTAGCTGAAAAAGCTGAAGCATTTCCCGAGTTGTTAAGTGAAGCCACTGAAGTTCAAGAGGAAACACTATATAATCTAGAAGGATATTTGTATCCAGCGACTTATGAGTTACTCGATGATACGACATTGAACGAATTAGTCACTCAAATGATCAATCAAATGAATCAAATTTTTGAAGACCATTACGCACAAATAGACGAACAGGAAACGACAGTGCATAAGATACTGACAATGGCTTCATTTATCGAAAGAGAAGGCATAACCTATGAAGACCGTGAGTTGATTTCGGGTGTTTTTTATAATCGTTTAGACGCTGGAATGGCACTTCAAACAGATGTGAGTGTCACCTATGCTCTCGGAGAGCATCAAGAAAGAATAACCTATGACGATTTAGAAATAGATTCTCCTTATAACTTATATAAGCATACAGGTTTAGGACCAGGCCCCGTTAATAATCCTTCTGAAGAATCTATTCGAGCTAGCTTATATCCGGTCGAAACAGACTATATGTACTTTTTGGCAGATTTATCAACAAGAGAAGTTTATTTTTCGGAATCATACGAACAACATTTAGAATACAAACGAGAATATATAGATGACTAAACAATTTACACGAAAGCATTGAGTCATAATTCGGCTCAGTGCTTTTCTTAAGACCACGATATCGGTTGTTTAAAGAAAGGAATTGTATTATGGATAAGATTCAAAAAAACAAACCCATTGTAATAGGGGTTACTGGCGGTTCGGGAAGTGGGAAAACAAGCGTCAGTCAAGCTATCTATAATTATTTCCCGGGGAAATCAATTATGATGCTTGAACAAGATTCCTACTATAAAGACCAAGATTATTTGAGTTTTGAAGAACGATTAAAAACCAACTACGATCATCCTTTTGCATTTGATACGGAGCTGCTTATTTCTCACCTGAATGATTTATTGAAATACAAAAGTATTAGTAAACCAGTATATGATTATACAAGACACACCAGAAGTGATGAAATAATACATCAGGAACCAAAAGAAGTAATTATCCTTGAAGGAATTCTTATTTTAGAAGATCCAAGGCTAAGAGATCTAATGGATATAAAGGTTTATGTTGATACGGACGATGATATTCGAATTATTCGACGTATTAAAAGAGATATCGAAGAACGAGGAAGAACGCTTGATACAGTAATTGAACAATATTTATCAGTTGTTAAGCCCATGCACGCGCAATTTATTGAACCAACCAAAAAATATGCAGATATTATTATACCTGAAGGTGGTAGAAATCAAGTAGCTATCGATTTAATGACTACAAAGATACATACCATATTTGAAGCACGTTCCTTATAAATTAGGAACGTTTTATTTTAGAAAAATGCTTTACAACTTTATAAGTTCATGGTATCTTAATTGCATTGAGAATTTAGTTGACATTAAATTTTTTTAGATAGCCAGTTTTAATAATAATGTATTCTATGAGGTGAATAATAATGATGAGAGAAAAAGCATATCCAATGACTGCTCAAGGTAAAGAAAATTTAGAAAAAGAATTAAATGAATTGAAGTCAGTCAAGAGAAAAGAAGTTGTTGAGCGTATCAAAATAGCTCGCGGGTTTGGAGATTTATCAGAGAACTCTGAGTATGAATCAGCCAAAGATGAACAAGCTTTCATAGAAGGCAGAATCAGCACAGTTGAAAACATGCTTCAGAATGCAGAAATAATTGATAGTTCAAACTCCAAAGAAGGCATAGTCACTCTAGGCCGATCAGTTATTTTCAAAGAATTACCTGATGGTATTGAAGAAGAGTATACCATCGTAGGTAAAGCTGAGGCTGATCCGTTTTCGGGTAAAATTTCGAACGAATCTCCTATTGCAGAAGCATTATTAGGAAAAAGCGTCGGTGACAAAGTTCAAATAGAAACACCAGGCGGAACAATGTCGGTAGAAGTTACCAAAGTATTTTAATAAAAGCTAAAGACTGTGCAATTTAAACAGTCTTTAGCTTTTTTTATACGACTTAAGATGTATCTTTAAGAGAAAGTGATGCTATTTTAGGATAAATTCGTTATACTTGCTATATATTTAAGTAAAGGAGAGATAGTATGAATGCCTATGCGTATAAAGCATCTTTAATAGTACTGGTCGTCTGGCTTTTATATCAAATCGTTCATAACTATGTGTTCTTTTTATTTTTTGTGTTGGCTATTGGATTTTTAGCACTATATAAATCATCTCCTAAAGAAACACAAAAACATACCAATTATTTGTGGACGAGTTTAGCTTTATTTCTTGCATCTTTTATATTTACAACAGCCTTTTGGGTGTTATTAACTCTATTTTTATTATTCCAGTTAAGTTCAGATGAAAAGTTACTGAACACTATACGGGATCCTTTATTTAGAAAAAAACAATATTGGCGAGATAAAGAGTATATTTCTGTGCAGTGGAATGAAAATAATGCGAATGATTCAAAGTTATATAGGAACAAATGGATCGGAGATGACTTTGTAGGTAAGGATATATTTGAATGGGAGGATTATAATTTCCAAAAAATAATGGGAGATACTTTCTTTGATTTAGGTAACACTGTTTTACCAATAAAAGAAAATATCTTATTGCTCAGAAAAGGGTTCGGTGACACTAAACTGTTTGTACCGAAAGATGTCGCACTATCATTAGATGTCAGCATAGTTTTAGGTAAGCTCATTATTGAAGACGAGGTCTTTGATATGAAAAATGAAACGGTTAAGTGGCAGTCAAAAAATTATGACACAGCACTCAGAAAAATTAAAGTCGTATCCAGCACATTAATTGGCGAAGTTGAGGTTGTTTATTTATGAAAAGATCCTTATCGCATTTACTAAGATATTTCTTGTTATTCTTTTTCATCTTATTGTTTATTACAGTGTTTATTTTTTTAGCACTCTCTGAAAATCAATGGGTAACAGCGCTTTATAGAGCAAATGTTGTAGGCATATCTTTGTTCTTTTATCTAATCTTGTTTTCTTTCATATTAGCATTGGTGACAATGTCTTATTTAAGAGCGTTTGAAAAAAGAAAGCTTAGGAGAGTCGAAGAAGGGTTAAGAATGATGAGTCAAGGGCATTATTCCGCTTCAATATTCCTGAATATGTATTCATTAGACACACCGCTACAAATCAATGAAGATATTGACAGACAATTTTTGAAATTACATGAAAAATTAATGTTTATGGCAGACGAGGCTTTGAAAAATGCTCAGGAACCGAAAACGCTTGATAATGAAACCAAAAATGATATTCTTGAAAACGAACGTAAGCGTATAGCCAGAGAATTGCACGATTCTGTATCGCAGCAGTTGTTTGCTGCATCGATGATGTTGTCGGCAGTGAATCAACAAGTGGTCGATTGTCCTGAGCCTGTAATCAAACAATTGCTAGTAGTAGAGCAGACCATCCATGCCTCACAGACAGAAATGCGTGCCTTACTATTACATCTCAGACCAATTCAACTGGATGGGAAATCTCTAAAACAAGGAATTGAACAATTGCTGAAAGAACTTTCATCTAAGATAGATGTGGATATCCATTTTCAAATCGAAGATGTTTTAATGTCCACAGTAATGGAAGATCATTTTTTTAGAATATTGCAGGAACTTTTGTCTAATGTTCTCAGACACGCTAATGCAAAAGTGCTGGAAGTCTATTTAACTCAAAATGGAAGCAGTATTCAACTCAGGGTAAATGATAATGGCGTAGGATTTAACGTTGATGATAAAAAAACAGGAAGTTACGGATTACATAATATTAAAGAACGAATAGAAGGTATGGGAGGAAATGTGAAAATTGTTTCTCTTCCTAAGTTTGGAACACGCATTGAAATAAACGTACCTTTAACATAAGGAGAGTGAGAGCGTGATACGATTAATGTTGGTAGATGATCATGAAATGGTTCGATTAGGCTTATCTTCATTCTTTTCTATTCAAGAAGATTTTGAATTAGTGGGAGAAGCAGCGGATGGTCAAGAGGGTGTTAAGCTAGCTTTGAAAAAAAAACCAGATATTATTTTAATGGATTTAGTCATGGAAGTAATGGATGGGACAGAAGCAACAATCGAGATAATGAAAGAATGGCCTGAAGCAAAGATTATTATATTAACGAGCTTCATTGATGACGAAAAAGTATATCCGGCAATGCAAGCGGGGGCATGTGGCTATATTTTGAAAACATCCTCTGCAACTGAAATTGCACGAGCCATACGTGAAACACACAATGGTCAGAATTATATCGAAGATGAAGTTTCTAATATACTCGAAGAAAAAAGATGTGAAGACAAAAAGAAACATTTGCATGATAGATTGACAAGTAGAGAAAATGAAGTCGTTCAGCTCATCTCAAAGGGCTACACGAATCAGGACATAGCAGATGAATTATTTATTACTTTGAAAACAGTTAAAACTCATGTGTCCAATATTTTATCAAAATTAGAAGTAGAAGACCGTACTCAAGTAGCCATATACGCTTTTAGACATGATATTGTTAAAAATAATTAAAAAAGTGCCCCATGCAAGTATCTGTACTTGCATGGGGCACTTTATTTAGATTAGTTTGTTAAAATAACAGGCAAGATGATAGGACGACGTTCAGTTTCAGCAAAGAAAAATTCTTTGATATCATCGATTAGATCATTCCTCATTTTATATTCATTTACCTCTTTATTTTTAAATGATTTTTGAATACTATCAAAGGCGACCTTTTGAGCTTTTTGTATAAGTTCTTCGGATTCTCTCATATAAATAAATCCTCGGGAAATAATATCAGGACCGGCTAGAACTTTTTTCTTGTCTGTATCTATTGTAGCAACAACTACAACCAAACCGTTATCAGAAAGTATTTTTCGATCTCTTAAAACGACATTTCCGATATCGCCAACACCACTACCATCAACGTAGACATCTTTCGCATCAATCTCTCCAGCGCGTCGTGCAGTATCTTCGGTAAAGGCCATAATTTCTCCATTATCTAAAATAAAACAATTTTCTTTTGGAACACCTGTTTGTTGAGCGAGTTTCGCATGTATGCGTTGCATACGGTGTTCGCCGTGAATAGGTACGAAGTATTTAGGTTTCATTAGTTGTAACATCAATTTCTGTTCTTCTTGACCACCATGACCGGAAGTATGAATGTTATTTATTTTTCCGTGAATAACATTTGCTCCGGCTTCGGATAATTGATTGATGACACGATTGACACTCGTTGTATTCCCGGGAATTGGTGAACTCGAGAAGATAACGGAATCGCCAGGTTGAATAGAAATTTGTCTGTGTGTCCCGTTAGCGATTCTACTCAATGCAGCCATGGGTTCTCCTTGAGAGCCGGTACATAAAATCAAAACTTCGTTTGCTTTATATTTTTTTATCTCATTGGGATGGATGAATGTTCCTTCATCTGCTCGTATATAGCCCAATTCTTGACCAGTTTCAAGGTTAGTGACCATACTACGTCCAAACACGGCGATTTTACGACCGGTTTTATTGGCAGCTTCAATAGCTTGCTGCACTCTGGATATGTTTGATGCAAAGGTTGCAAAGATAATACGACCATCAATTTTGTTGAACAAGTTTTTAATCGTTTCGCCAACCATTTGTTCAGACTTAGTAAAGTTGGGTATTTCTGCATTGGTACTATCTGAGAGCAATGCAAGAACGCCTTCTTCGCCAATTCTAGCCATTTTATGAATGTCTGCTGGTTCACCTACAGGAGTAAAGTCAAACTTGAAATCGCCGGTTTCCACAATATTTCCATTGGGTGTTTTTACTACTATACCGTATGATTCCGGTACACTGTGCGTTGTTCTGAAAAAGGATACAGTTGTTTTTCTGAATTTCACTACAGAGTCTCCATCGATTTCATGTAAGGTAGCTGATTTGAGGAGATTGTGTTCAGTTAATTTGTTTGTAATAAGAGCTAAGGCTAATTTACCCGCATAAATAGGTATATTAAGCTGCTTCAATAAGAACGGTGTGCCTCCGACGTGATCTTCGTGACCATGAGTAATAAAAAGACCTTTGATTTTTTCTTTATTTTCTACAAGATAAGAATAATCTGGAATAACATAATCGATACCTAATAAATCATCTTCTGGAAATTTAATTCCAGCATCAATTAGAATAATTTCATCTTGAAATTGTATAGCATAAGTATTTTTACCTATTTCATTTAAACCGCCTAATGCAAACATAGCTGTTTCATTATTTTTTATATTTGGTTTCATTGTATATCTCCCTTATTTTAATAATTGATATCTCTTTTAAATCTTACTTTGCAAACTGTGATCTATAAAAAAGTGAATTTAATTTATTTTGAAAATCTCCGCTCGGTGCGTGGTGTAAGAAACCACTGTTATAGCTATTCTACCATACTAAAAATAATAAGTATAGAAGAAGGAAATCAGCGAAACATACTCGCAGGATTTTAAAATAAGTTGTAGTTTAGATTTAAATTATATATAGTGGGAGAGTATTTATATTAAAGGAGTGTCTACGATTGGAAAATAAAAAATTATTTATTTTTGATATTGATGGAACTGTTTTAGATGACAATAAAGCTCTTCCTTTGAAAACTAAACAAGCGATAAAAGAATTAAGTGAATCCCACGAAGTCGCTATTGCTACGGGTAGAAATCATACGATGGCAAGAGAAGTAATCGAAGAATTGGGAATATCAAATTATATTGTATGTAACGGTGCAGCAGCATACTATAATCATGAAGCTATTTATACTAATTTTTTAGATGAGGATGAGCTCAAAAAATTAATTGAATTGGCAGATGAAAACGATCATCAACTTGTTTATGAAACAATTGATAAATTACGACGTAGAAGTCAGATACCTGACAATCGTGTTAAAAAGGGGATGGAATTTGTAGGTTTTTCTGTTCCTGAACATGATAGAGATTTTTATAAAACGCAATCTCTTGTACAATGCTTACTCTTTATATCGGAAGATGAAATGGGCATTTATATAAATGAATTTTCTCATTTTCGATTTGTTCGCTGGTATAAAACTGGAGTAGATATACTGCCTAGTGATGGCTCAAAATTTCTGACAATAAAGATACTCGCGAAACATTTGGGGGTAAACTTAAAGGATGTTGTGGCATTTGGTGACGGGATGAATGATATCGAAATGATAAAAAACGTAGGCTTAGGAATTGCTATGGGTAATGCCGAAAAAGAAGTGAAAGCGGTAGCCAATATCATTACGGACTCTAACGAGAACGATGGTATCCCAAATGCCTTGCGTCAATTAAAGTATATTAACTGAGAGTTGTGACTAAAATTTGAAAAAAACAAAAAAAAACTCTGTTAATTTGATTGAAACGGTAGACATGTAGTGTGATATACGCAATAATAAAAAAGGATATTTTTATCGTGGGGGTATAGCTCAGTTGGGAGAGCGCTTCGCTGGCAGCGAAGAGGTCGTCGGTTCGAGCCCGTCTACTTCCACTTTTTTTTATTTTTAGGATAGTGAAAGTGCTTTCAAATTTTAAAATCGAAACGAGGACAATAAATGATTGCTGAAAACCAACTATATATCTCGAGTTATACAACTATTTCTCAAAATGTAAAGTATGGATTTTTGATGAGCATAGCAATATTCTTTGCTTCATTGGCATTTGTATTTAACACGCCACAAGAAATAATAGCTGGACAAATTACTATTTTAACATCCCCGGCCAACTTAACAACCGATTACTTTGCTTTATCTAATGTAGGGGCTACATTGTTTAATTCGGGTTTATTGACTGCTCAAGCAATAGTTCTTGTTAGAATGACACGAGCAAAAGTGAATGGCCCAATCATAGCAGCTGTATTTACGGTAGCTGCCTTTTCTTTTTTTGGAAAAAACCTTTATAACTCGATGCCCATCATAATAGGGGCGTTTACCTATGCGAGAATAACAGAAGTCCCCGCCGAAAAATCTTTGTTAGCGGCATTGTTTGGTACGGCGTTAGGACCATTAGTCAGTGAAATTACATTTAACATGGGTTTACAGTTACCTGAAGGCATTCTCTATGGGTATATTGCGGGTTTTATCGCGGGGTTCATCATACCTCCTTTAGCTAAACATTTTGTCGACTTCACCAAAGGATTCAGTTTATATAACATTGGTTTTACCAGTGGAGTGGTCGGAACAATATTCACTTCCGTTTTACGTAGCATGGGTAAAGAAATTGAGCCCGTTTCAATGCTTTCTAGTGGGAATAATCAAGCTTTCACTATAATATTTTTGACACTGTTCACTTTAATGTTAATTACTGGATTGTACCTTAATTCTGGCACACTGAATGGGTACTCAGAGTTAATGATGCATTCCGGCCAATTGTCAACAGACTTTATAAAAACTAACGGATTTAGCATAACATTGATCAATATGGCATTTTTAGGATACATTTCAGTGTTCTATATTCTCTTTCATGGTGGTGAGATAAATGGACCTGCTATAGGAGGGATATTAACAGTAGTGGGTTTTGGGGCATTTGGTAAACACTTGAAAAATGTCTTGCCAATTTTAATTGGTGTTAGTCTCATGGGCTTTATAAATGACTATGACATGAGTGCGACTGGTGTAATCATAGCTGGATTGTTCGGAACGACGATTGCTCCTATAGCAGGCAGATACGGTACGCTTATAGGTATTCTTGCAGGTGCTTTACATTTAACAGTAGTCTCTAATACGGGTTATCTGCATGGAGGTATCAACTTGTACAATAACGGTTTTGCAGGGGGGTTTGTGGCGGCCATGATGATACCATTGCTAGAAGCAATTCAGTATCAGCAAGAGAAGAGAAGGCAGTTACGAGAACCGGTGGATCCAGCTGAAGCAGTTAAAGTTGAAAATTAAGTATTAAAAAGCATTAAACCTATTTAAAAGGTTTAATGCTTTTTAATTATTATTCCTCAGATTCCAAGACTTCAAGTCCGTCAGGTAGAGCTAAAGGATTATCCGGATCTATGCGGTCAAAGAACATAACACCATTCAAATGATCGATTTCATGTTGAACAACGATAGCGGAAAAATCTGTTAAGCGTTTTTTTTGCTTATTACCTTCAAGATCGAAATATTCTATTCTAATTCTTTTGTGTCTTGGAACATATCCAGGAATTTCACGGTCCACAGATAAACAACCTTCGCCTTCTGGAAGACAGGTCTGTTGCACAGAATGACTGATAATTCTCGGATTGACTAATACAGTACTAAACTCAGGTTCTGTTGCTTCTGGATCATCAGATGGAACATGAACGGCTATTATACGCTTAGAGACATCAACTTGTGGTGCTGCTATACCCACGCCAGGTCTCAGTTCATATTTTTCTGCTATTTCAGGATCTTGGCTATTTATTAAAAACTCTAACATTTCATTACCTAATTTTTCTTCTTCTTGGTTTAAAGGTATCGCAATTTTTTTGGCTACTTTCCGTAACGTAGGATGCCCTTCTCGAATGACATCTTTCATGGTTATCATCTAACTACCTCCTAGTATTCATACACTAGTATTTTAACAGGTTTGCTCGCGTTGTGCATTAATATTATTAAAAGTTGAATTAGAAAATGAAATAATTCTTAATATATTAGTGATTATGTTCACATGTTATTTCTTTTAAAAAAATAAATGGTACAAACATTTTTTTTTGGTGCTTATATATAACAGTTTATTTACCTGTATCACTTTATATAATAAATATTATTAATTATTTAGATTAATGGAGTATAACAGCTCATTTGTGTTTATGGTCACAAAGATTCTTAAATCCTTTCATACCAACATTTTTAGAGGTGAGTTCAAGTAGGTATCGCTTGCATTTTGTTTTAAATCATGATAAATTAATAAAGGAGTAAAGAAAATTGTAACAGCCAAAATTAACTGTTACATTTAATTACACAATGAGAGAGGAATGGGTAATCTATGGTAAAGCAACCAGTTGATTACGAAGCATTATTAGGTTCAATTGAAGCTTCGTTTCCGATGGTTCAAATTTTAGATAAAGACGGGAATGTCGTTAATAAAGACATTATGCCAGATTTATCTGATGATGAATTAGTAGAATTAATGACAAGAATGGTGTGGTCTCGAGTACTACACGATCGCTCAATGGCGTTAGCTCGTCAAGGGAGATTAGGTTTCTATGCACCAACTATGGGTCAAGAAGCTTCACAATTAGCTAGTCATTTCGCATTCAAAAAACAAGATTGGTTATATCCAGGATATCGTGATGTTCCACAATTAATTCAGCACGGCTTATCAATATCACAAGCATTCTTGTGGTCAAGAGGACATGTTGAAGGAAATAACTACCCTGAAGATTTACATGCAATGGCACCTCAAATCATTATAGGAGCACAATATGTCCAAGCTATGGGTAATGCTGTAGGACAGAAATTTGCCGGGAAAGAAGATGAAGTGACGTTCACATATACTGGTGACGGTGGTTCTTCTCAAGGTGATGTATACGAAGGTATGAACTTTGCCGGTCGTTACAAAGCGCCAATTGTCTTCTTTATTCAAAATAATGGCTATGCTATTTCGACTCCTCGCGAAAAACAATCTGCTGCTGTTACGCTAGCTCAAAAAGCTGCTGCTGCAGGTATTCCAGGAGTTCAAGTCGACGGTATGGATCCATTAGCTGTTTATGCGGTAACAAAACAAGCACGCGATTGGGCAGTTGCTGGTAACGGTCCTGTTTTAATTGAGACGATCACATCACGTTTCGGACCACACTCAACTTCTGGTGATGATCCAACACGTTACCGTGAACAAGAATCATTTGATTACTGGGAACAAAGAGATCCACTTATTCGATTCCGTAAATTCTTGACAGAAAAAGGATTATGGTCTGACGAAAAAGAAGAAGAATTAATCGAAAAAACTAAAGAAGAAATTAAACAAGCTGCGAAAGAAGCAGATCAAGCTCCGAAAATGAAGATTTCAGACTTCTTGAAAAATATGTACAATGAGCCTGGTCAAAATATAGTTGAGCAGAT
This sequence comes from Alkalibacterium sp. f15, assembly GCF_049389645.1. GTDB lineage: Bacteria > Bacillota > Bacilli > Lactobacillales > Carnobacteriaceae_A > Alkalibacterium. The sequence continues at coordinate 286,041 of NZ_CP186540.1, read as the reverse complement.
TGAGAAATTCGAAGCAAAGGAGAGTAAATAATCATGGCGAATCTTACAATGATTCAGGCAATCACGGAAGCACTTGATCAAGAAATGGCCCGTGATGAAAAAGTCTTGGTGTTTGGTGAAGATGTAGGTAAAAACGGCGGTGTATTCCGTGCGACCCAAGGCCTTTTTGATAAATACGGTGAAAACCGCGTCAGTGATACTCCGCTTGCTGAATCTGGAATCGGTGGTATGGCATTTGGTTTAGCAGTTCAAGGCTTTCGTCCAGTAATGGAAATTCAATTCTTCGGATTTGTATTTGAAGTAATGGATTCTATTATTGGTCAAATGGCACGTACACGTTATCGTACAGGTGGAAACTTGAACTTACCTGCTGTTGTTCGTTCACCCTTTGGTGGTGGCGTACATACACCAGAGATGCATGCGGATAGTTTAGAAGGATTACTAGCTCAGTCTCCTGGACTTAAAGTTGTAATTCCTTCAAACCCTTATGATGCAAAAGGATTATTAACATCGGCAATTCGTGATGATGATCCTGTCGTTTTCTTGGAACACATGAAATTATATCGTTCTTTCCGTGATGAAGTACCTGAAGAGCAGTACACGGTACCTTTAGGTAAAGCAGGTGTGTCTAAAGAAGGTTCTGACGTTACCGTTGTAGCTTATGGTTACATGGTACGCGAAGCCCTCAAAGCAGCTGAAGAATTGGAAAAAGATAATGTTTCTGTCGAAGTTATCGATCTACGTACAGTTTCTCCAATTGACTATGAAACAATTATTAAGTCTGTTAAGAAAACTGGTCGTATGGTCATGGTTCAAGAAGCACAGCGTCAGGCCGGTGTAGGAAACACAGTTATTTCTGAAGTTTCGCAACGTGTTATTTTATCATTAGAAGCACCGATCGGTTTTGTTTCAGCACCAGATACAGTCTTTCCGTTTGGTCAAGTTGAAACACTTTGGCTACCAAATGCTAAAGACATTATTGCGTCAATTAAAGAAACAGTAGAATTTTAATAATTATTAAACAGACTTCAATGAACATTCTCTAATTGGTTGAGGCCAATTAGAGAATGTTCCATATTTAGTCAATATTAATCGAAATTCAAACTGAAATCATTTATTTATAGAAGGGAAGAAAATTATAATGGCTTTTATATTTAAGCTCCCTGATGTTGGGGAAGGTATGGCTGAAGGTGAAATCGTCAGCTGGTTAGTTTCTGAAGGAGATAAAGTTGAAGAAGGCGATTCGATTGCTGAAATTCAAAACGATAAATCTGTTGAAGAATTAGCTTCTCCAGTAGATGGAATAATCAAAAAATTCTTAGTAGAACCAGGGACAGTGGCATCTGTGGGTGACCCTATCGTTGAAATCGATTCAGAAGGAAACGAAGACGATAGCGAGGAATCAGCAGAAGCAGTATCAGAAGAAAAAACTGAAGAAGCTCCAACTAAATCTGAAGTTTCATCAGAAAAAGCTGCTGTAGAAGAAAAAAAAGAACCGGTTCAATCTGAAAAAGCAGGATCTGATGATGTCGTTAAAACATCTGATCCTGATAAACGCGTATTAGCAATGCCCTCAGTTAGACAACACGCACGCGAAAAAGATGTAGATATCAGTTTAGTCGAAGCAACTGGAAAAGGTGGACGTACAACACTTAAAGACATCGATAACTTCCTGCAAGGTGGGGGAGAAAAAGCTTCTCCTAAAGAAACAGTTACTGAAGAAAGTTCTGTCAGTGAATCTAAAGGAGCTACTCCTGCTGTTTCGGCTGAGGTTAAACCATTTAAATCTAATCGTTCTGACGAAGAAACTAGAGAAAAAATGTCTACAACACGTAAAGCTATTGCTAAAGCAATGGTTAACAGTAGTTTGACAATACCATCGGTTTCATTGTTTGACGAAGTTGATGTCACTAAATTAATGGCACACCGGACTAAATTTAAAACGATTGCTGCAGAGCAGGATGTTAAATTAACATTCTTACCTTACGTAGTTAAAGCAATTATTGCTGTAATGAAGAAATTCCCAGCGTTGAACTCATCTATCGATGATACGACCGATGAAGTTGTTTACAAAAACTACTTCAATATTGGTATTGCTGCTGATACAGAGCAAGGGTTATATGTACCGGTCGTAGCTGACGCTGATAAGAAATCAATGTTCAGTATCGCTTCAGAAATTACTGAATTGGGTGGTAAAGCTCATGAAGGTAAATTGAAATCAAGTGATATGGGTAATGGTTCTATCTCGATTTCTAATATAGGTTCTGTAGGTGGCGGTTGGTTCACTCCAATTATAAACTATCCGGAAGTGGCTATTTTAGGTGTTGGTCGTATCGCTAAAAAAGCAATCGTAAATGATGAAGGAGAAGTCGTTGCTGCTCCAATGTTAGCATTATCTTTAGTCTTCGATCATCGTGTTATTGACGGAGCTACAGGTCAAAAAGCAATGAACGAACTAAAACGTCTGTTAGCAGATCCTGAATTATTATTAATGGAAGGATAAGGTGAATCACAAATGGTAGTAGGAGATTTCGCAATTGAATTAGATACAGTAGTTATTGGAGCTGGTCCTGGTGGTTATGTTGCAGCTATTCGTGCAGCGCAAATGGGACAAAAAGTAGCTATTGTCGAAAAAGAATTTATTGGTGGCGTATGTTTAAACGTTGGATGTATTCCTTCTAAAGCATTAATTGCTGCTGGTCACAAATATCAAGATTCACTTGATTCAACTGCTTTTGGTGTTACTTCTGAAAATGTAAAAATTGATTTCACTAAAACTCAGGAGTGGAAAGATACACAAGTAGTCAATAAATTAACTAAAGGCGTAGAAGGTCTGCTTAAAAAGAATAAAGTTGAAATTTTACGCGGAGAAGCATTTTTCGTTGATGAAAACACATTGCGTGTCATGAATGACGACAGTGCTCAAACGTATTCATTCAATAACGCCATTGTTGCAACAGGTAGTCGTCCAATTGAAATTCCCGGATTTAAATTCAGTGAACGTGTTTTAGATTCTACAGGCGCATTGAACTTACCGGCAATTCCTAAAAAAATGGCTATCGTTGGTGGAGGCTATATTGGTTCTGAATTAGCGGGTGCGTATGCCAATTTAGGTACTGAAGTAACTATTATAGAAGGTCTTCCTTCAATTTTAAACGGTTTCGATAAAGACATGGTTAAACTTGTTGAAAGAAACTTCAAATCAAAAGGCGTGGAAATCATTACTGGAGCAATGGCTAAAGGGTCAACTGTTACAGATAATGGCGTAACCGTCAAATATGAAGCTAAAGGAGAAGAAAAATCTCTAGATGTGGATTATATTTTAGTTACTGTTGGCCGTCGTCCCAACACTGATGAACTTGGCTTGGAACAAGCAGGCGTTAAAGTTAGCGAACGTGGTTTAATCGAAGTAGACGAACAAGGCAAATCAAATATTGAAAGCATTTATGCTGTTGGTGACATCGTTCCTGGACCCGCATTAGCACATAAAGCAAGTTATGAAGCTAAAATTGCTGCTGAAGCAATCTCAGGCAAAAAAGTAGCTGTGGATTACCGTGCACTACCCGCGGTTGCCTTTACAGATCCAGAAATCGCATCTGTTGGATTGACAGAAAGCGAAGCTAAAGAAAATGAAGTAGAAGTTAATATTACAAAATTCCCACTTGGTGGTAATGGACGCGCATTATCTTTAAATGCTACTGAAGGATTCGTACGTTTGATAACAACTAAAGAAGACAATGTAATTGTTGGCGGTCAAGTAGCGGGAATCAGTGCTTCTGATGTCATTGCTGAAATTGCTCTAGCTGTTGAAAGCGGAATGAATGCGGAAGATATTGCATTAACCATTCACGGACACCCTTCACTAAGTGAAGTCGTTATGGATGCTGCAGAAGCTGCTTTAGGTATGCCGATTCACATGTAAGAAATAAAAATTAGATTGATGAAAGATTCTTAGCTTAGTAAGCTAAGAATCTTTTTGTTTTTGCTTTTTGCTGCTTGCTCATTTAAACTTAAGATAAAGAAGCATGGAATGAGGAAGTATTATGCCAGAGAATTTTACGAGTAGAGATAAAATCATAAAAGAATGGATCAATGACATCGGCAGAGTTGTTTTAGCTAATATAGATTCTCAACTTGAAATTGAACAAAAAACGACGCCCAATGATTTAGTTACTAATATGGATAAATGGGTGGAGAAAGAACTCGTCAAAAACATCCGAACCGCTTTTCCCTCTGATCGTATTCTAGGAGAAGAAGGTTTTGGCGATACTATCGAAGATATGAGAGGAACTGTTTGGTTTGTTGATCCCATAGATGGCACATTGAATTTTATTTTGCAAAACGAAAATTTTGCTTTGATGTTAGCTGTTTACGAAGACGGAATCCCAGTGCAAAGCTATATTTACGACGTCACTCTTGATAGATTGTATTCCGCAATCAAAGGCAAAGGGGTAAGTTGTAATGACCAACAAATAGTTGAGCCCCATGATGCGGCATTAAATGAAGGGATGTTAGCTACTAACTCTAGTATTTTGATTGAAGAGAAATATGATCATATTAGGAAGATAGCTAAAGCGAGTTTAGGATTGAGGTTAATCGGTTCTGCTGGACTTGAAAGTGTAGAAGTTGCTAAAGGAAGTATTGTTGCTTATATTGCGACAAATTTAAAGCCTTGGGATGTGGCTCCTGGTCTTTTATTCATGGAAGAACTTGGACTGAAAGCAACCCAATTCAATAATGAACCATTAAATTTACTTGATAATAACAATATAATTTTTGCAACCAAGAAAGCGCATAAGGAAATTATTAAGCTTTTAAATTAAATTCACAGTATTTGCTTGTAAGTTAACAGGTTTTACTGTTATAATATCTGGGGCAACAATATAGGATATTTGGAGAGCATTTATTCTTGAGTGTGAATCTATCAAGAATAAGTGCTTTTTATAATGAACATAAGCGAAAGCATTATGAAATGGATAAACAATAAACTAGATTCAAGGTAAGGAATTCGGAGGAATATTATGAAAAGAAGAGACGATATAAGAAACATTGCAATAATAGCTCACGTTGACCACGGTAAAACAACGTTAGTAGATGAACTTTTAAAACAGTCTGACACTTTAGCTGCACATAGTGATTTAAGTGAAAGAGCTATGGATTCAAACGATCTTGAAAAAGAACGCGGAATCACAATTTTAGCTAAAAATACAGCGGTCAGATATAATAACCATCACATTAACATCTTAGATACTCCTGGACATGCCGACTTCGGTGGCGAAGTTGAGCGAATCATGAAAATGGTAGATGGTGTAATTCTTGTTGTAGATGCTTATGAAGGCACGATGCCCCAAACGCGTTTTGTTCTTAAAAAGGCATTGGAAATGAAATTGAGACCAATTGTTGTCGTTAATAAAATTGATAAAGATACTGCTCGTCCAGCAGAAGTTGTTGATGAAGTTGTTGATTTGCTGATAGAATTGGATGCGGATGAAGATCAATTAGATTTTCCAGTAATATATGCATCTGCCATTAACGGAACAAGTAGTCTTTCACCTGAACTTGAAGATCAGGAAAACACTATGAAACCTGTTTTTGAAAGCATATTAAAAGAAGTTCCAGCGCCCATTGATAACAGTGACGAACCTTTGCAATTCCAAGTATCATTGCTTGATTATAATGATTATGTCGGAAGAATTGGTATCGGACGAGTATTTAGAGGTAAAATTAAAGTTGGAGACAATGTAACTCTAAGTAAATTAGACGGTTCAACGAAAGATTTCCGTGTAACGAAACTAAATGGTTTCTTTGGTCTTGATCGTCTAGAAATTCAAGAAGCCAAAGCAGGAGATTTAATAGCTGTTTCAGGTTTTGAAGACATTTTCGTAGGAGAAACAGTAACACCATCAGATCATATTGATCCGTTACCAGTTTTACACATCGATGAGCCCACTTTACAAATGACTTTCTTAGTTAACAACTCACCATTTGCGGGTAGAGAAGGAAAATGGGTCACGTCTAGAAAAATCGAAGAACGCTTGATGATGCAACTACAGACAGACGTATCACTTCGGGTAGAACCAACTGCTTCTCCTGACGCTTGGATTGTTTCAGGACGTGGTGAACTTCATTTATCTATCTTGATAGAAAACATGCGTCGAGAAGGATACGAAATACAAGTATCTCGACCTGAAGTTATTATTAAAGAAATAGATGGACGTAAGTGTGAGCCTTTTGAACGTGTTCAAATTGACACACCTGAAGAATATATGGGCTCAGTAATTGAGAATTTAAGTGAAAGAAAAGCAGAAATGCAAGACATGATTCATACAGGAAATGGCCAGGTTCGCATGATTTTCTTGGCACCTGCTCGTGGATTAATTGGGTTTACAAATGATTTCTTATCTATTACACGTGGGTATGGTATCTTGAACCATACGTTCGATCAGTACTTGCCACTCTTATCAGGGAAAACTGGGGAACGTCGTTATGGTGCCTTAGTGTCAATGGAAAATGGCGTAGCAACAACCTACGGTATCATGAACATTGAAGACCGTGGTGTAATCTTTGTTGAGCCGGGTACAGAAGTTTATAATGGTATGATAGTCGGTCAAAATAACAGAGATAGTGATATTGCTGTTAACTTGACTAAAGAAAAACAAAAAACAAATGTGCGTTCAGCAAATAAAGACCAGACGAATGTTATCAAACGTCCTCGTAGTTTAACACTCGAAGAATCGCTTGAATTCTTAGCAGATGATGAGTATTGTGAAGTAACACCAGAGTCTATTCGTTTAAGAAAGAAAATTCTTAATAAAAACGAACGAGAAAAAGCTTCAAAACGATCACTTTAATAATTAAATGAGAATAAAATCGTAACTCATTTCTTTTATATTTCCAAATAAGTAGAGTTATGATATACTTGTAAAAAGAAAGCTATGGGAATAGTTCAAGGAAGGATATGCTTATGGATCAATTACAGATTGCTCTTGCTAAAGATGTTTTAACTGAAGATGCTAGACAAATAGCTTCTTTGATTGAAAATCAGCAACATTTATGTATGTCTTGTCCAGCTTTTGAAGAAGTTATCGATACTCAAATGTTTGGTTTTTCAAAAAAAATCGAGTTTGCCATTGCTATGGATATGATTGGTGAAGAAGAAGGCCATTTGATGTTGAGTTCATTAGAAAAACATTTAAATGATTTATACACAGATGCTTTTAATTCCAACAATAATGATTAAATATTTTAAAAGTCCCTCTCGTGTAGAGGGACTTTTTTGGTATAATGAATAAAATTGGAGAAGGTGAATATATTGGATCAAGAGAAAAGTTCTAGAGTCGGATTAGTTGTATGGTTATATACTACGAAATATGTAAATAAATTAAAACGTTATGGCTTAGTGCACTACGTTTCTAAAAACATGAATTATGCAATTATTTATGTCAACCGGGAAGAAAAGGAAGCTATTACAAATACGATTGCCAAGCAACACTTCGTAAGAAAAGTAGAAGATTCATATCGGTGTGAGATTCCTAAAACATTTGATGGCATACTAGACGAAGTTGTTGCGTTGTCAAAAAAAGATGAAGAGGATAGTCTGGTAAATAGTATCGTTAATTAATCGTAAAGGATGTACTCGAATGAGAATAGTATCAGGAGAATACGGTGGAAGAAAATTGAGAGCTGTAAGTGGCGACAATACACGTCCGACATCAGATAAAGTTAAAGAAGCATTGTTTCATATGATTGGCCCTTATTTTGATGGTGGACATGTATTGGATTTATATGCCGGTAGTGGCGCTTTAGGTATCGAAGCCGTCTCAAGAGGGATGGATAAAGCCTATTTAGTCGATAATAATACTTCAGCCATCAAAACGATCGAAGAAAATATAAGTATCACGAAAGAACCTGGAAAATTTGTGGTCTGGAAAAAGAATGATCTTCAAGCCATTGAGCACTTAAACCAAATGAAAGAATCGTTTGATTTAGTTTTACTCGATCCACCCTATGCTAAACAGAAGTTGGAGTTAATTATTAAACAACTTATAGATAATCAGTTGCTTGAGAATTTTGCCATCATTGTTTGTGAAACTGATAAAGATGTTTCCTTAGAGGTTAGTGAACAGTCTTTAAGACTCGTTAAAGATAAAGTTTTTGGAAAAACCAAGGTATCTTTGTATGAATGGGTGAAGGAAAAATGAAAAAAGCGCTTTATGTAGGTAGTTTTGATCCCTTGACTTACGGTCATTTAAACATTCTAGAAAGAGCTGCACGATTGGTCGATGAGCTGGTTATTGTAGTAAGCTCAAGTACAGCGAAAAATTATCTATTTACCACCGAAGAACGGGTTCAAATGATAGAAGCTGTGCTAGAAGATAAAGACTTATCGAATTGTCAGATCATCGCCTATGATGGGCTAACTGTCACTCTAGCGCATGAAAAGAATGTAAATATACTCATCCGAGGTATTCGTTCTGTCAAGGATTTTGAATATGAAAGAGATATTTCTGATTTGAATGCCATGCAGGATAAATCAATTGAAACGGTCTGCCTATTTTCAGACGCAAAGTACCAGTCTATCAGTTCTACCATGGTTAAAGAAATTGCCTATTACGGAGGGACAACAGACGGTTTAGTACCTGAACTTGTGGGGGATAAATTGAGAAACGCTTTACTGAAGGTAGCTGAGGAATAATGAATAAAAATAGGTTAGTTTTAAAAACACTGACTATAGTGCTCATCGTTTATCTATTGTTTTTTTTACAAATCCCTTATTATGTTGAAAGACCGGGCAGTGCAGTCGTTATAAACGATAGAGTAGAGGTTGACGGACAAATGGATGAATCGGATAGTCATTATATGTTGACGACAGTCGAGATATTTAAAGCTACACCATTTTCATCGCTGTTTCAATTTTTGCCTTATCATTCAGGTGTGAGCGAGATCGATTTGCTTGGGAATTATGAGGATTACAGCGCTTATAGAACTCTGCAAAGGCATTATATGGATTATTCGATTCATACTGCTAAAGCCGCAGCATTTAATGAAGCGGACTTACCCTATGACATTGATTATGAAGGGGTCTATGTGATGTCAGTTTCAGAAGAGTCGAATTTTTTTGAAGATCTTACAATGGGTGACAGTATCTCGAAAATTGATGGGAAATCATTCGAAAATACGGATGGATTTATAGAATATATAGCAAATCAGTCTATAGGAGATACGGTTACGCTTTCTGTAGATAGAGATGGAAAATCGATAGATGTCAGTGGAGAACTAATATTAATTGAAGAAACGGGAAACCCTGGTATTGGTATTACCTTAGTCACTCAATCTTCCATTACCACCTACCCGGAAGTAACCATTGATGCGGGGAACATTGGTGGTCCCTCTGCAGGTCTTATGTTCTCGTTACAAGTATATAAAATGTTGGTTGAAGATTTTGATAGTTCTCTGGAAGTAGCAGGAACAGGAACCATTGCAGAAAATGGTGAGGTTGGTCGTATCGGTGGTATTGATAAAAAAGTAGTGGCAGCTGACAGGAAAGGCGCTTCTATTTTTTTCGCACCCGACGATGCGATTTCAAGTCAGGCTCTCGAAGAAGATCCTGACTTGAAATCGAATTATGAAATAGCCACTGAAACTGCAGAAGCTATTAATTCTGATATGCAAATTGTGCCAGTACAACACATTAAAGATGCCATTGATTATTTAAATACTTTTGATTGAAATTGAATAAGAGGAAGCTATGCTCATTTAAATGAGTATAGCTTTTTTTGTGTGTTTCTTTAGTGAATTTATTTTTATTTGGTAAATATAATAGGTAAGCCGATTAAAGGAGGATTGAAATGGATAATCTGAGCAAGATGAATAAAAGTAAAATAGCGATTTGGAGTTTAGGAATACTTTGTGCTATAAGTGTGGTTATCTTCATACTATCAGTCAATCATACTGATGAGAACGCTGAGGATAGAAACACTGTAACTTTGGATACGTTACTTACCGAAAATTCTATATCTGATGCCGAGAAAGAAGTTGAGGGCACGAACGAAAGAATAGATAAAGAACGAGATCTTAGTGTGGTAGTAGATGTCAAAGGAGCAGTAAATAATCCGGGTGTATTTTCACTTGATGCGAATCAGCGTGTGATAGACGCGATTGATGCAGCAAACGGGCTGGCTGAAAAAGCTGACACAAAGCACATTAATTTTGCCCAATTGCTAGAAGATGAGATGTACATATATATTCCTGTAGAAGGTGAAGAAATGGTTGGAATTGAAATAAGTTTGGAGGGTGGTCATGCAAAGGATGCCAAGATAAACATTAATGATGCAAACGAACAGACGCTATCTCAGTTAAATGGAATTGGACCGAGTAAAGCGAACGATATTATTGAATATAGAGAAAAGAATGGCCCTTTTGAATCGATTGATGAAATAATAAAGGTATCTGGCATAGGAGAGAAAACGTACGAGAAAATTTCGGAATATATAGAAGCTAAGTAGGTTTGAGTGAATACTATTAAATGAGTGAAACTAGGAGTTTTTTTAATGAATGACGCGTCTGCTGCTAGAGGAGAAAGAAGTGTTGACTGTCTTATTAATGCGAAGAAAAAAATGAATGTCTGATGATAGGGAATATAGTGTATGCGGCTTTAGTATTATTGGTTATGGCTATTACTATGACTACTGATTTTTCGTTTCTAACGCTATCAATATCTATTTTAGTTTGTATAAGAGTCATCTTGTTGAAAAATCAACGGCTTTTATTTTGGTCTATAATGTTGGGTTTGTTATTTTATGCAAGAGTGATCTATATATATCCGATTGAGGCAACCCTCTCAATTTCTGAGAATGTAAGAGTCGATATTGACGTCAAGGAAACCAGTTTAAATATCGATGGAGATAAATTGACGTTTGAAGGAACAATAATAGAAAATGGAAGAAAGGAAAAAGTGATAGTCAGTTATTATATAAAAAATGAAAATGAAAAAGAAGAATTAAGAAATTCTGCTCCTAAAAGTTTTTTAGTGGAAGGCACTTTTTCCGAACCAAATGAACCGACTAATTTTCATCAATTCAACTATAAAAATTATTTGAAAAACAAACAAATCTATTATATGTTAACTGCTTCAACTTTAGAAGTTGTGGAGCAGAATAGATTTAATCAATTTCATGTTTATAGTGTGGATTCGTTTAGACAGAAAATACTGACACATGTAGACCAGACAATGACTAAGCGCACAGCCATCTATACCAAAACACTTTTATTTGCTGATAAACGCACCTTTTCATCCGACGTCATGCGTACGTTTAAAGAATTGGGCATTGTACATTTATTGAGCATTTCAGGCTTACACGTGGTGCTTGTTGTTGATATGATAAAGAAAACGTGTCGCAGAGCAAGAATAAGCACTGAAGCCACGAGCGCATCCCTGCTCTTGTTTTTGCCTTTATATGGTTTCACTACGGGTTTCGGTGTAAGTGTTTTTAGAGCAATCGGACAAACGTGGCTTAAGATGATAAGTGAAAAAATGAATGTACCGCTTACTACCTTGGATTGCTGGTCGCTTATGCTACTCAGTATCCTATTTGTTCAGCCTTATAGTGTTTACACGGTAGGGTTTCAGTTAAGCTATTTAATAAGTTTTATTATTATTATGTTCACACAGCAGTCGATTTTTAATCAGTGGTCAAAGCTCAAAGCATATATAGGCTTAAATTTATGCATATTGATTTGTTCTATTCCTGTTTTAACCTACCACTTTTATGAATTTTCGTGGGGTGTACTTATTTTGAACAGTCTTTTCATCCCGTTTATTGCGACAGTATTATTACCGATAATAATAGTGAATTTTCTTCTCTCTCTTTTCATACCAACGTCCAGCCTTTTCAGCTATAGCCTACGAGTATTGGATAACCTGATCGTAATTATGGAAGAATTAGGTGATGGGATGGCTTCGAATATATCTTTTACTATTATTACAGGGAGGTTGTCCCAAATAAGTTACTTATTATTGATAAGTTTCATTGTCATGCTGCTTTTGTTGATTGAAAAAAATAGCAATAAGACTTTCATTATTGTACCGCTAGTGGGTATCATGATGTGTGTCTATTCTGTTCGCTACACGCCTTACGGGCAAGTATTAATGATCGATGTGAATCAGGGAGAAGCGATATTGATCAGAGAACCATGGGGAAAAGGGAATTATCTCATCGATACGGGTGGTCAGAGTGAATTTTTAGTTGAAGAATGGAAAAAGAGGGAAAAAGAATTTAGCGTAGGTGAAAATATCGTTTTGCCGGTGCTGAAATCTGAAGGTGTACATAAACTTGACTCTGTTATTATTACACATCCAGACATTGATCATTATGGTGCACTGCTTGATATTATTAGTCAAATAAAAACTAAGCAGGTCGTTTCTGCAAAAGCCACTTTTTTACAAGCAAATTTTCAGACGTTGTTTCCTTCTATAGAGAAATATGGCACAATAATTAAAGAGGTAAATGAGGGAGCGAGTGAGAATCTTCCTTCCAACACTGTGGCGATCCTCTCAAACGATACATTTGCAGGAATAAATAGAAATAACAGTTCTTTGGTTGTGTTAGGATTGATAGGGAATAGAACATGGTTGTTTACAGGGGACCTTGAAGCTGATGGAGAAAAAGAATTACTCGCGAAGTATCCTAACCTAACTGTTGATGTGTTAAAGGTAGGTCATCACGGCAGTCAAACATCGACACATGCAGAATTTTTAAAACAGCTGAATCCGGAAGTAGCATGGATTTCTTGTGGAAAAAATAACAGATACGGCCATCCGCATGACAGTGTTATCGAAAAGATAACAGAATTGGATGCGATGATTTTTAGAACGGATCATGATGGGGCCATCAGGTATAAATTTACTGATCGTTTACGCAGAGATAATATTGATAAGCGCTTGTTTTCTTTTGAACCTAAAAAAGAACGAAGAGGAGAATGAGATGAAATCTGTAATAAAACAAATTGATGAAATCAATAAAGAGAAGTTGAAAGCTGTTTATGCGATTATCGGAACTGAAAGCGTACTTATAGAAGAAGTGACCAATGCTTTAACAAAAACAATAAAAAACAAACAAAAAGATGAAATGAATATTTTGCATTTTGATTTAAATGAGACAAGTATAGATGATGTCATTTTTGAAGCAGAAAGTTTCCCGTTTTTTGGAGGGCAGAAATTAATATTTGTTCATTCCAGTCATATTTTTACCGGGAAAAAGATTTCATCAAATATAATACACACCCCCACATTACTCGAGAGTTATCTGAACAATCCTTCTGATTTTTCGATTCTCGTGTTTATTGCACCCTATGACAAACTGGACAAGAGGAAAAAGGTGACAAAAGCATTATTAAAGCTTTCAGAAGTCATCGACGTTACACCAGCTACCGAAAAAGAGACGGTAGATTATTTAAGAATGTATCTTAAAGAAAGGGATTTTAAAATTTCGAAAGAATCTTTTGAGCGTTTATTGCAATTGACCGATAGGAATTTGTCCAAGGCAAAGAATGAATTAGACAAATTAATGGTCTATCACGTTGAAGACAAATTGATCACTATTGAATCGATAAATAAACTTGTTTCAAAATCCCTGGAACAAAATATTTTTGAGTTGAATGAAAAAGTATTGAAGAAGAATGTTAAAGAGTCGATTGAACTGTATCAGGATTTGCTGCATCAAAAAGAAGATCCAATTAAAATACTCGCTTTGATGATCGGCCAGTTCAGATTGTTGCTCCAAGTAAAAATCCTAAGAAAAAAAGGGTATCAGCAGGCGGATATCGCTAGTATCTTGAAAATTCATCCTTATCGTGTTAAATTGGCTTTACAAATGGAAAAATTATTCAAGCAGGAGGCATTATCCCAGGCTCATCATTACTTGATTACTGCCGATTATGAAATTAAGAGTGGAAAAGTAAATCCGGAAATGCAAATCGAGCTCTTTATCTGGAAGTTTTCATCAATGAACGAGTGAAGATAAAAAGAAAAAAAGTTTTCATTGAAAATATAAGTAATGTGATGTAAAATGGGGAATGTTGAATAAACAAATTTACATGGTCTAGATAATACTGTTTTATTACAGTATCCATTTAAATCCAACTATATGTTTATTAATTAAGGAGTGTTTTACAATGCCAAATATGGAACAAGCTGAAAAACGTCAAAGACAAGACGTGAAAAAGAGAGCAAACAATGTGAGCCAAGTTACATCAATGAAAACAGCTAAGAAGAAATTCTTAGAAGCTGCAAACAATGATGCAGACAACGCACAAGACTTATATGTTAAAGCTGTAAAAGCAATTGATAAAGCTTCATCAAAAGGTCTGATTCACGAAAATAAAGCTGCTCGTGACAAGTCACGTTTAAGCAAAAAAGTAGCTAAATAATTTTTGAAGTATTCTCATAAGACATAAGTCTTTGAGAATACTTTTTTTATGATAAAATATTAGCGAACAGTTTTATGTAAAGGAGTGTTAGCATGGCCGAGCAAAGGTTCAATTTAAAATCGCTTTTCGAGCCCAGTGGAGATCAGCCTGAAGCGATCAAGCGGTTGGTACAGGGGATCAACGACAATCTAAAAGAACAAGTTCTTTTAGGAGCTACAGGGACAGGAAAGACTTTTACGATGTCAAATGTTATTCAACAGGTTAATAAACCAACATTAGTCATGGCACATAACAAAACGTTAGCTGGTCAACTGTACACTGAGTTTAAAGAATTCTTTCCAGATAATGCAGTAGAATATTTTGTGAGTTATTATGACTATTATCAACCAGAAGCATATGTTCCGTCCACTGATACATTTATTGAAAAAGATGCCAGCGTAAATGATGAAATTGATAAACTGAGACACTCAGCAACTAGTTCATTGCTTGAAAGACGCGACGTTATTGTAGTGTCTTCTGTTTCTTGTATCTATGGATTAGTTAATCCAGAAGATTATAGAGAACATGTCTTATCTTTACGTTCCGGGATGGAGATCAGCAGAGAAGCATTACTGCGCCGACTCGTTGATATGCAATTTGAACGCAATGACATTGATTTTCAGCGTGGACGATTCAGAGTGCGTGGGGATGTCGTTGAAATTTTTCTAGCTTCAAGAGAAAGTGAAGCTATCAGAGTCGAATTCTTTGGAGATGAAATAGATCGAATCAGAGAAGTGGATGTCTTGACTGGTGAAGTTAAAGCCGATCTGGCTCATGCAGCTATATTTCCAGCCACTCACTTTGTTTCAAACGATGAACAGACGCGTTCAGCTATCGATTCCATACAGGCGGAATTAAAAGATAGGCTCGAAGAACTGCACAAAGAAAATAAATTACTGGAAGCTCAGCGACTCGAACAGCGGACGAACTATGACCTTGAGATGATGATGGAAATGGGTTACTGTTCGGGTATCGAGAACTACTCCAGACATCTAGACGGACGAAAACCAGGGGAATCGCCGTATACGTTGTTGGACTTCTTCCCCAAAGATTCACTCTTTATTATTGATGAATCACATATGACCATGCCGCAGATAAGAGGCATGTACAAAGGGGACAGAGCACGTAAGCAACAACTGATCGATCATGGATTCAGATTACCTAGTGCGCTCGATAATCGTCCACTCCGCCTTGAAGAATTTGAAGAAAGAGTGCCACAAATCAATTATATTTCAGCGACCCCGGCAGAATATGAGATGAGCCGGTCAAGCCAAATCGTAGAACAAATTATTCGACCAACCGGTTTACTGGATCCTATTATTGAAGTAAGACCAATCAAAGGACAGATAGATGACATCATTGAAGAAATCAATAAACGGATCGAAAAAAACGAACGAGTCTTCATTACAACGTTAACTAAGAAAATGTCGGAGGATTTAACGGATTACCTTAAAGAAGTCGGCATCAAAGTGCAGTACCTTCACAGTGATATAAAAACATTGGAACGGACTGAGATCATCAGGGAGCTTAGAATAGGCAAGTATGATGTATTGATAGGAATCAACTTGCTGCGAGAAGGTTTAGATGTTCCCGAAGTCTCATTGGTCACGATTCTTGATGCTGACAAGGAAGGGTTCCTCAGAAGTGCTCGAGCGCTGATTCAAACAATGGGACGCGTGGCCCGAAACGAAAATGGGCGTGTCATTATGTATGCGGACCGTATTACCGATTCCATGCGAAAGGCGATTGATGAGACCGAGAGACGTCGTGCCGTTCAAGAAGAATACAACGAGAAGCACGGTATTACTCCGACAACGATCAAGAAAGAAGTGAGAGAACTTATCAAGATCTCCACGTCAATTGGTGAAGACGAGCAGGGCTTGTCTGAAGAAACAATCAAAAACTTATCACGAAAAGAACGAAAAGAACTCATTGAAACAATGGAACTGGAAATGAAAGAAGCTGCTAAAGAGCTGAATTTTGAAAAAGCAGCTGATTTAAGAGACATTGTAATGGAACTGAAAACAAAGTATTTATAAATTTGTTGGAATAGATTGACTTTATAGATTGAAACCTTTAGAGTTAACTCAATTGAATAGCAATCCTTTAAAGATAGTCCAGAGAGACTAAGAAGGAGCAGCAGGTTCTTTATACGTACCCGTGAGTACTGATAAAGTCCCTTTGAACAGGTGAGCTTTAATTTGTTTACCTCTTCATACCTATATAGAAATATTTGGGAGCACTCTTATCTTAACTGGATAAGAGTGCTTTTTTTATTGGATTCTATTCAAGATCTGGCTATAGGAAATTAATAATAGCTCGTAAAAAAGGATCACTCACTGATCATAACCAGGAGGATAAATAATGCAGAAACTGTCTAAAGTTGAAGTAGTCAATGATGTAGCGATGGAACGAGCATTGATTCGAATTACTTATGAAATAATCGAAAAGAACAAAGGCATTGAAAACCTTGTTCTTGCCGGAATAAAGACAAGAGGTGTATTTCTTGCTCACCGCATTGCAGATAGAATAAAACGACTTGAAGGTGAAACAATCGAAGTGTTGGAACTGGATGTGTCCTACTATCGGGACGATAACGAAGGGAGAGATTCTAAAAAGCAGACTTTTCCCGTTGATAATGCAACGATAAAAGGAAAGAAAGTTGTTATTATAGATGATGTACTTTACACTGGCCGGACCATACGAGCAGCACTGGATGCAGTTATAAATTTGGGACGACCAGACAAAATCTATCTAGCTGTTCTAATTGATCGAGGGAACAGAGAGTTACCAATACGAGCAGATTTTGTTGGTAAAAACATTCCAACTTCTCGAGAAGAAACCATTCAGGTCTCCTTAAAAGAAATCGATGAAACCGATCAGGTGAATATTTTAAAAAAACAGTGAATTTGAATAATTGTGAACTTTAAAGGGTGTCCCGTGAGACACGAAAGGTCGCAGGAATAAACAAAAGAGGTAGAAAAGTGTGCAAAGCTTTAAAGTAGATAGGCCAGATAACTGATGTATGAGATGGGCATCTATTTTAAAATAGTAAACACAATTCTGAACCGTTTTTTGTGGAATCCTTTAGACCTAGTGCCGTTATGGCGCCGGGTCTTTTTTTTCAGACAAGTAGATGTTGACTATACTTTTTTATCGGAAGAGATTTTAAGGGAGGATTCTTATGACTAAATTGAAAGCAAAACGTATGCGTCATTTTGTATCATTGGAACAGTATGACAATCAGGAAATCATAGAGATGATCGAATCAGCAATAGAGTTTAAGCGACAGGCTAAATTCCCAACCTATACTGAGAATTACGCGATAAATTGTTTTTTTGAACAGAGTACCCGTACACATAAAAGTTTCGAGATGGCAGAACGCAAAATGGGAATGCAGGTGCTTGATTTTCAACCTGCAATGAGTAGTGTAAAGAAAGGAGAGAGTTTGTATGATACTGTTCTGACACTTCAGGCAATTGGCGTCGATATCGTCGTCATCCGTCATAGTGAAGAAGCCTACTATACTAAACTGATCGAAAGTGACAGCATTAAGTGTTCGATTATCAACGGAGGAGACGGGACCGGACAACATCCAAGTCAATCTTTGCTTGACTTGATGACCATCTACGAAGAGTATGGATCATTTGAAAACCTTGAAGTAGCAATATCGGGGGATTTAACCCATTCAAGAGTTGCCAAAAGTAATATGCAGATACTTAAACGTTTGGGAGCTAAGCTTTATTTTACAGGTCCTCAGGAATGGTATGAACCTTCTTTTGAAGAATACGGAACATTCACAACGATCGATAAGCTGATCGATCAAGTGGATGTTATGATGCTGCTGCGCGTTCAGCATGAAAGACATCAAGAAACTGACTTAAGGTTTTCTAAAAACACCTATTTGCAAAAATATGGCATCACATTTGAAAGAGAGTCCAGAATGAAAGAATCAGCCATTATTATGCATCCTGCCCCAGTTAATCGAGGGGTTGAAATCGAGGACAGTCTGGTTGAGTGTGAGCGTTCTAGAATTGTCAGACAAATGGAAAATGGAGTTTATGCAAGAATAGCAATTATCGACTCGGTCCTTAAGCATAGATAAAGGGAGGAATGAACATGTCACTATTAATTAAAAATGCAGCCATCATTAAGAATGACAGTCAGACTCATTTAGTCGATATTTATATAACTGATAAAAAGATAAATACAATTGGACAAAGTTTAAACCATCCTGCTGATATTATTATTGATGCCAAGGGTAGACTGGTGACACCAGGACTTATTGATGTTCATGTTCACCTGAGAGAGCCGGGAAATGAATACAAAGAAACAATAAAAACAGGAACTAAAGCGGCTGCACGAGGAGGATTTACGACGGTTTGTGCAATGCCTAATGTTGATCCTGAACCTGATACAGTTGTAAATCTTGAAAGAATATTGGAAATTATTTCTCAAGATGCAAGTGTGAAAGTAAAACAGTATGTGCCCATTACTAGAGGGCTCACATCTGAAGAACTGACTGATCAGAAAGAACTGCTAAAAGCGGGGGCATTTGCTTTTACTAATGACGGAGTAGGCGTTCAGACGGCGGGCATAATGTATGAAGCAATGAAGGAAGCTGCTATGCTGGGAACGACGATCGTGGCTCACACAGAAGATGATTCTCTCTTGTTTGGAGGAGGTGTGATGCATGAAGGAACAAGGAACAAAGAGTTGGGTTTACAGGGAATGCTACAGCTGACCGAATCTACTCAAATTGCTAGAGATGTATTACTCGCGGAAGAAACGGGCGTGCATTATCATGTCTGTCATGTTTCAGCTAAAGAGAGCGTCAGAGTGATAAGAGAGGCCAAACAGGCAGGCATTCATGTCACAGCAGAAGTTACCCCTCATCATCTGTTGCTCTGTGAAGAAGATATTCCGGGTGATACGAGTCAGTACAAAATGAATCCACCGCTTAGAGGCAAAGAAGATCAGTTAGCCTTGCTTGAGGGTTTACTTGACGGGACTATCGATGTGATCGCAACAGATCATGCTCCTCACAGTGATGAAGAAAAAAATGGTTCAATGGTCGGTTCTCCATTTGGTATCGTCGGAAGCGAAACAGCTTTCTCACTACTCTATACCTATCTGGTGAAAACAGGCAAGGTCACGCTCAAGAAGCTAGTAGACAGCTTAACTGACATACCCTCACAAGTATTTGGTTTTGATACAGGTGTAGTCGAAGTAGGCGCACCGGCGGACTTGGCCTGTTTCGATTTAGACAATGAAACGGTGATCAGGAAAGAAGATTTTCAGTCCAAGGCATCCAATACACCATTTTTAGGATGGAAAGTAAATGGATCGACAGTATTCACAATTGTGGATGGACAAGTGGCTTATGAGGAGGGGATCCGATGAAGAAAAGACTACTGGTGTTGGAAGATGGAACAGTGTTCAGAGGATATGGGTTTGGTTCAAGTAAAGAGACCATCGGAGAGGTCGTTTTCAATACAGGTATGACAGGGTATCAGGAATCTATTACAGACCAGTCCTATAATGGCCAGTTATTGACGTTTACTTATCCCCTGATTGGAAACGCAGGAATCAATCGGGACGATTACGAATCGATCGTTCCTACGACTAAAGCAGTGATAGTTAAAGAATATGCCAGAAGACCTTCTAACTGGAGAAGCCAGATGAACTTAGATGAATTTTTAAAAGAGAAAGATATCCCTGGTCTTATGGGCGTTGATACCAGAAGACTTACAAGAGTGATTCGCGAACACGGGGCAATGAAAGCTATTTTGACAGATGATACACGAGAAATCAATAAAATCATACAGCAGTTATCCCAAACGAAGCTTCCCAGAAACCAGGTCGAACAAGTTTCGACGACAAGACCTTATGTGAGTCCTCAGACAGGACGAAAAGTCGTCGTAATAGATTACGGATTAAAGCATAGTATTTTACATGAGTTGAATAAACGGGAGTGTCATGTCACTGTACTCCCGCATGATACAAATGCTGAAACAGTATTAAATTTAAATCCTGATGGTGTCATGTTGACCAATGGACCTGGCGACCCGAAAGATTTGCCTTATGCCCATGAAATGATTAAGCAGTTGCAGAAATACGTTCCGATTTTCGGTATTTGTTTGGGACATCAGCTGATTGCTTTAGCAAATGGGGCAGAGACTTTTAAAATGAATTTTGGACATAGAGGGTTCAATCATCCAGTCAGAGAAATCGTAACTGGAAAAATAGATTTTACATCTCAAAACCATGGCTATGCAGTTTCTAAAGAATCGATCAACAAAGAAAAACTAATGGTCACACACTTGGAAATAAACGATGGGACAGTTGAAGGGTTAAGACATCGACTTTACCCGGTTTTCAGTGTCCAGTATCACCCTGATGCAGCCCCCGGACCACATGATGGAGCAGGGCTGTTCGATCAGTTCATTGAATTAATGGACGCATGGAAGGTGGAAAAAAAAGATGCCTAAAAGAACAGATATCAGTAAAATTTTAGTTATCGGTTCCGGCCCGATCGTTATTGGACAGGCAGCTGAGTTTGACTACGCGGGCACCCAGGCCTGCTTAGCTTTAAGAGAAGAAGGGTACTCCGTCGTTTTGATCAACTCTAACCCGGCTACTATCATGACAGATAAAGAAATCGCGGACAAAGTGTATATAGAACCGCTGACATTGGAATTTGTTTCCAAAATATTACGCAAAGAGCGACCCGATGCGATCTTGCCAACTTTGGGAGGACAGACGGGGTTAAATATGGCTATTCAGCTGGATACAGCCGGTATCTTGGAAGAGTTGGATATCGAACTGCTCGGGACCAAGTTATCTGCTATAAATCAAGCTGAAGATCGTGATCAGTTTCGTAACCTGATGCGCGAACTGAATGAACCTGTTCCAGACAGTGAAATCGTCCATACGATAGAAGAGGCAGTCGCTTTTGCGGATGAAATAGGCTACCCGCTGATCGTTCGTCCGGCATTTACAATGGGCGGAACAGGTGGAGGCTTATGCGACAATGAAACTGAATTGAGGGAAATCGTAGCGAACGGAATAAGTTTATCACCTTTGAGTCAATGTCTGGTAGAAAGAAGTATAGCTGGATACAAAGAAATCGAGTATGAAGTCATGAGAGACCATCATGATAATGCGATGGTCGTATGTAATATGGAAAATATAGATCCTGTCGGCATCCATACAGGAGACTCGATCGTCATAGCACCCAGTCAGACATTAACAGATAAAGAATATCAGCTGTTAAGAGATGTCTCATTGAAAATTATTCGAGCGTTGAAAATAGAGGGTGGATGCAATGTGCAATTAGCATTGGATCCGCATAGCTTCAACTATTTCATCATCGAAGTCAATCCACGGGTGAGCCGTTCTTCGGCGTTGGCGAGTAAAGCGACAGGATATCCTATCGCCAAACTTGCGGCAAAAATAGCAGTTGGTCTGACGCTGGATGAGATGAAAAATCCTGTGACACAAACAACTTACGCTCAGTTTGAACCGGCCCTTGATTATGTGGTTGCCAAGATACCTAGGTGGCCATTTGATAAATTTGAAACAGGAGACCGAACACTGACTACTCAAATGAAAGCAACGGGAGAAGTAATGGCTATCGGTCGTAGTATTGAAGAAAGTTTGTTGAAGGCTATCCGCTCACTGGAAATTGGAGTCAGTCACATTGAATTGGATAGTTTGAAATCAGTGACCGATGACCAGTTGATCGCCAAAACGGTCAAAGCCCAGGATGACCGGTTGTTTTATTTAGTTGAAGCTATTCGCAGGAAGTTTCCTATAGAAGAACTAGCACAATTAACAAAAATCGATCTGTTTTTTTTAGATAAGCTCCTGCACATTGTTGAAATTGAGGATATGCTGGAAAAGAATAAAGGCGATTTAAAACAGCTGCTGTATGCGAAGCAATTTGGATTTTCTGACAAAGCTATTGCTAACTTATGGCAAAGAACAGAACAGGACATCAGTGAGTTGAGAGAAGAACATGGGATACAACCAGTATTCAAGACAGTGGATACCTGTGCGGCTGAGTTTGACTCTGCTACACCTTATTTCTACAGCACGTATGAAGAGGAACAGGAAAGTGTTGTGACGGAAAAAGAATCCATACTGGTATTAGGATCTGGTCCGATAAGAATCGGACAGGGCATTGAATTTGATTATGCTACAGTACATTCTATCAAAGCGATTCAGGAAGCCGGGTATGAGGCGATCATCATGAACAATAACCCTGAAACGGTCTCAACTGATTTTTCAATCTCAGACAAACTATACTTTGAACCGTTAACTCTAGAAGATGTCA
Organism: Alkalibacterium sp. f15; assembly: GCF_049389645.1. Taxonomy (GTDB): domain Bacteria; phylum Bacillota; class Bacilli; order Lactobacillales; family Carnobacteriaceae_A; genus Alkalibacterium. The sequence continues at coordinate 263,237 of NZ_CP186540.1, read as the reverse complement.
TGAATGTCATAAAACTTGAGAAACCCAAAGGTGTCATTGTTCAGTTTGGAGGACAGACAGCCATAAACCTTGCTGAACCACTGGAAAAATTGGGAGTGACAATTTTAGGTACAGCCGTTGAGGATTTAGATAGAGCTGAGAACCGAAATGCTTTTGAAAAAGCATTGAAAGAAATGGCCATACTTCAACCAGAAGGAAGTACGGCAACGACCGATACACAAGCACTAACTATCGCTGAAGGGATAGGGTACCCGGTACTGGTTCGACCAAGTTATGTCTTAGGCGGCAGAGGAATGAAAATCGTGTATAATCCTTTAGATTTGTCAAAGTATATGAACGAAGCTGTGAAAATTTCTTCAGAGCATCCCGTACTGATCGACCGCTACCTGATCGGGTGTGAAGTAGAAGTAGATGCCATCTGTGATGGGAAGAATGTTATGATACCCGGCATAATGGAACACATTGAACGGTCCGGTGTACATTCTGGGGATTCTATGGCTGTTTACCCACCTCAGCATCTGTCTCAAAAAATCATTCAGACTATAGTGGAGTACACACAAAAACTCAGTATTGGTCTTAAATGCTTGGGATTGATGAATGTTCAGTTCGTTGTACATGACGAAACGGTTTATGTCATCGAAGTGAATCCGCGCGCAAGCCGCACATTGCCTTTTTTGAGTAAGGTAACAAATATCCCGATGGCAAAAATTGCCACAAAAGCCATATTAGGATCCTCTATCATTGAACAGGGATACGAACCCGGATTATGCAGCACACCAAATCTCGTACATGTCAAAGCGCCCGTGTTCAGTTTCTCTAAACTCCTTAAAGTGGATGCTTCACTTGGCCCTGAGATGAAATCAACTGGGGAAGTGATGGGGAGCGATAAAACATTAGAAAAAGCTCTTTATAAAGCCTTTGAAGCGAGCGATATGCATTTGCCGGATCACGGCAAAGTATTATTCACTATTTCTAATGAGGATAAAGAAGAAGCCGTAGATTTGGCCAGACGATTCTATGAGCTTGGGTACTTGATTTTAGCCACACAGGGTACAGCAAAAACGCTCGAAGAAGCAGACATCCCGGTAAAGGTGATTCATAAAAAAAGTGAAGACAAAGAAGAAACTATCCTGGAAAACATCTTGTCAGACCAAGTAGATCTTGTAGTCAACACAATGGGGAAAAATATCGACGCCGTACAAGATGGCTTTTCCATACGAAAAGCGTCGATTGAAAAAGGTGTGCCGCTCATGACTTCACTGGACACTGTTTCAGCTATTATAAGCGTATTGGAATCCAGAACATTTTTAACCGCTGCTTTATAAGCTGTCTTTAATAAATTTAATGGAGGAGTCTCAATGACTAATATAAGTGTATCTTTACCAGGTCTGTCAATGAAAAATCCGATCATGCCAGCCAGTGGTACTTTCGGCTTCGGAGACATGTATCATGATCTGTATGATTATAATAATTTAGGAGCTATTGTACTGAAGTCAACGACAATACAAGCGAGAGTCGGTAATAAAGACCCGAAGTTTCATCCTTTGAAAAATGGTGTTCTTAACTCGGTAGGACTTAAAAATCCCGGTGTTGATGTTGTTGTCGCTGAAAAGCTATCCAGCCTAGCGAGGTTCTCGACGCCTGTTATCGGTAGTGTGGCTGGAGAAACAGAAGATGAGTTTGTAGAAGTGGCTAAAAAACTCAACCAATCCGATATAATCAGTGCGATCGAGTTGAATGTTTCGTGTCCCAATGTAAAAGAGGGGGGCTTAACCTTTGGAGTGGATCCAAAAATTGTGGAACGTATCACTAGAAAAGTGAAGCGGGCAGTTACAGTACCTGTTTATGTCAAACTGACCCCCAATGTGACAGATATCGTAGAGATCGCTAAAGCAGCAGAAGCCGGCGGAGCGGATGGACTAAGTTTGATCAACACAGTGTTGAGTATGAAATTTGATGTGACGACCAGAAAACCGGTCTTAGGAAATACCATGGGAGGACTGTCGGGAGAAGGGATCTTCCCAATTGCCGTTCGCATGATCTATCAAGTCTCTCATGCAGTAAGCATACCAATCATTGGAATGGGGGGCGTCCAGACTACAGACGATGTCATTCAAATGTTTTTGGCAGGAGCATCTGCTGTAGCTATCGGAACAGCAACTTATAAAAATCCGATCGTAATGAATGACATTATCGCTCAATTACCTAAAAGAATGGAAGAACTGGGGATCGATTCTCTCGAAGGACTGATTCAAGAAGTGAAAGAAGGAAGACTCAATGGATAATAAACCGATCATAGCCTTAGATTTTTCCACTCAAAAAGAAGTCTCACAATTTTTAAGTGCATTTCCAGATCAGCAGTTGAATCTGAAAGTTGGAATGGAACTCTTCTATCAGCAGGGTCCTTCTATAATCTACTCGTTAAAAGAAGCTGGGCACGATGTGTTTTTAGATATCAAGCTGCATGATATCCCGACTACTGTAAAGAAAGCCATGACAGGCATTGCCCGTTTAGGAGTAGACATGATCAATGTGCATGCTGCCGGAGGGAAAAAGATGATGGAAGAAGCTAGAGAAGGCTTAGAGATAGGCACACCTGCTAACGAACGGAGACCTTTACTTCTTGCAGTTACACAATTGACCTCTACTTCTGAAGAAATGCTCAGACAGGAACAACGTTGTGAATACACTATGGCACAAAGCGTGCTTCATTATACCGGGTTAGCCCATGACGCTCAGGCAGATGGTGTGGTATGCTCTGCTCATGAGGCAGCTAGCATAAAGAAAAAACTGGGAGATGGATTTTTGCGAGTAACACCCGGAATTCGTTTGAATACTGAAATGAGAGATGACCAGCAGCGTGTTGCCACACCTGCAATGGCGCGGGAATTTGGAGCCACTCATATCGTTGTAGGACGGACCGTAACGCAATCTTTAAATCCCGTTGACGCATACTTAGAAGTTTTACATCAGTGGAAAGGGGAACAACCAATAATATGATCAGTAAAGAGACTATACCAGAAGAATTGTTAAGAATTGGTGCTGTCAATGTAAGGCCTAAAGAACCATACACATGGACTAGCGGAATGAAAAGTCCCATCTACTGTGACAATCGATTAACAATGAGTTATCCAGTGGTGAGAGAGCAAATCGTGACAGCTCTTGTAGAGTTGATAATGAAATACTATCCAGAAGTTGAGGTGATTGCTGGAACAGCAACAGCAGGGATCCCGCATGCGGCCTGGGTTGCCGATAGACTGACGCTTCCTATGGTCTATATTCGTGGTGAAGCAAAAAAACACGGCACAGGAAAGCAGATTGAGGGAACCTTTAACTCGGGAGCCAAGCTTGTAGTCATCGAGGATTTGATTTCTACTGGGCAAAGTGTAATAGATGCGGTAAGTGTCGCGAAAAATCAAGGCGCAGAAGTTCTTGGAGTGGCTGCTATTTTCACATATGAACTTTCCTTAGGCAAGAGTGCCTTCGATGATCTGAATATTGAGAATCATGCAGTTACAAATTATACTAGTCTCGTTCAAGCTGCGTTACGCACCGGTGTGATTGAACAGGATGACTTGGAAACTTTAGAGAAATGGAATAAGAACCCTGAAACTTGGTCATGAGACTTGATTTATTTTAATAAATCATGTAGTATTTGTACAGTGTTAAAAGTAATTTTACACAGAGACCTTTGCTTGGTTTGCCGTATCACCAACGCTTACTCAGTAACAGGATTCATATTATGGAAAGAGGTGGAAAGAAATGGCAATTTCACAAGAAAAGAAAACAGAAATCATTAATGAATATGCTCGTCACGAAGGAGATACTGGTTCTCCGGAAGTACAAATCGCAGTTTTAACTGCTGATATTAATGAATTGAATGAACATGCAAAATTACACAAAAAAGATTTTCATTCAATGCGTGGACTAATGAAAAAAATTGGTCACCGTCGTAACTTGTTAGCTTATTTGCGTAACAAAGATATTACACGTTACCGTGAATTAATTAAAAGACTTGGTTTACGTCGTTAATCGATTGCTTAAACATAGTAGCTCCATCATCTGTTTAGATGTAAGGTAGCTATGTTTGATTATTATCATAAATACAAAGCGAGATTCCAAGGAATCTCGCTTTATTTATAAAAAAAAACAGGACGCCTATCATTCTACTATACAAACGTGATTAGTCTGACTCATTGGAACAATGACGTTTGTTTAGTAGGTATGGCTTCCTGTCAAAATGAAGGAGATAAATGAATGAGTGATAAACAAGTTTTTACAACAGAAATAGGTGGACGCAAATTAACTGTCGAAGTCGGACAAATGGCTAAACAAGCCAATGGCGCAGTTCTCGTTCGTTATGAAGATACGGTCGTTTTAACCGCGGCGGTAGCAAGCAAAAAAGCCAGCACATTACCTTTCTTCCCCTTAATGGTGAACTATGAAGAAAAAATGTACTCTGTAGGCAAAATACCTGGGGGATTTATTAAACGTGAAGGAAGACCGTCTGATAATGCGACATTAACTGCCCGTCTTATTGACAGACCGATTCGACCAATGTTTGCAGAAGGTTTTCGTAATGAAGTTCAGATCATGAACACGGTGATGTCTGTAAATCCAGATAATTCCCCGGAAATGTCTGCGATGTTTGGTTCTTCACTCGCATTATGTGTTTCTGACATTCCATTCAATGGCCCTATTGCAGGAGTAAATGTTGGACGCATTGACGGTGAATTTGTTATCAATCCATCTGAAGAAGCAATGAATCAATCTGATATTCAGCTAACAGTTGCAGGAACGAAACTAGCCATTAATATGGTTGAAAGTGCAGCAAATCAAGTAGCGGAAGAAGATATGCTGGAAGCCTTGCTTTTCGGACACGAAGCTATTAAAGAGTTAGTTGCTTTCCAAGAGGAAATTGTTGAGTCAGTAGGAAAAGAAAAGATGGACGTTACTTTACTTCTTCCCGATCAAGAACTGGAGAATGAAGTTGTTGCAGCTTTTAACGATCAGATGAAAGAAGCGATTCAAACATTTGATAAACAAGAACGTGCTGAAAAAACAGCGATACTTAAAAAATCTATTATTGATAAATATGAAGATGAGTACCTGGATGCGCCAAATCATGCTTCTGTGATCAAAGATGTTAAATCGATTATAGAAGGTATGGAGAAAGACGAAGTTCGTCGTTTGATTACTGAAGAGAACACACGCCCAGATGGTCGTAAAGTGGATGAAATCAGAGCCCTAGATTCTGAAGTGACTATTTTACCGCGTGTTCACGGTTCTGGACTGTTCACTCGTGGAGAAACACAAGCCTTGTCTGTGGCTACACTTGCACCTTTGAATGAACATCAGCATATCAATGGTTTGAGCAGCGAAGAAAGCAAACGGTTCATGCATCACTACAATTTCCCTAATTATTCTGTTGGAGAAACTGGCCCCGTTAGAGGACCGGGCCGTCGTGAAATTGGTCACGGGGCTTTAGGTGAACGTGCGTTACTGCCTGTTATTCCTAACGAAGAAGATTTCCCTTACACGATTCGTTTGGTTGCTGAAGTTTTAGAGTCAAATGGTTCTTCATCACAAGCAAGTATCTGTGCAGGAACACTCGCGTTAATGGATGCTGGTGTACCGATCAAAGCACCTGTTGGTGGAATTGCTATGGGTCTTGTAATGCAAGGCGACAATTATACTGTCTTAACCGATATTCAAGGTCTGGAAGACCACTTAGGAGATATGGACTTTAAAGTTGCGGGGACACGTAAAGGTATTACTGCTTTACAAATGGATATCAAAATTGAAGGTATTACTAAAGAAATTCTTGAAGAAGCTTTAGTTCAAGCTAAAAAAGCAAGATTTGAAATACTTGATAATTTAGAAGCTACGATCAAACAACCACGTGAAGAATTAAGTTTTTATGCACCTAAAATCGAATCAATTAAAATCAAGCCTGCTCAAATCAAAGTTGTTATTGGTAAAGGTGGGGAAACCATCAACAGCATTATCGATGAAACCAATGTTAAAATTGACATTGATGATGAAGGTAATGTTTCAATTTATGGTCAAGATGCAGACGCAATTCAACGTGCGATTAAAATAATCGAAGAGTTAACTGAAGAAGTTGTAGTTGGAAAAATATATACAGGTACAATTAAACGAATTGAGAACTTTGGTGCTTTCGTCGAAATTATCAAAGGAACAGATGGCTTAGTACATGTATCAGAATTATCTGATTCATACATTAAAAATGTTGCTGATGAATTTTCTGTCGGAGACAAATTTGAGGTTAAAGTTACTGAAGTTGATAGTAGAGGTAGAATAAACTTATCACGTAAAGCTGTGATGGCTGAAAAAGCTGAAAAAGCAGACGCTGATAATAAATAATCTATAAACAATAAAAGACCATCCGGATAGGCAAAAAGTTGAGTTACTTTTGACTATATCTGGATGGTCTTTTTTTATTCATTCATTCATACATATCCGTTTAAACCTCTGATAGAGTAATTGAGTGTTCGTAAAGTTCTAGGTATAGCTTCATCATTGTATTGAATAATTAATTCTCCATAATCGTTGATATCTTTAACTAGAGCGACTCGTTCTTCTTCAGAATTAGTGCTCACTTTTATTTCTTTACCAATCAAAAGAGAAGAAGAACGGCAAATAGCTATAAAAGGAGAAGAATCTGAAGACGCTATCCAATCAGAATAAAGTCTGTAAAAGTTTATTGAATAATCACTGATAAGAGCATTTGGATCTATGATTTTGTCATATTCTATTAAAAGTGAAGTTGCTTTTTTTTTTAAATCGGAGTCAAAATCGTCTTTAGCTTTGTTTGTGTTAATACCGATGCCAATTACTACACCTATTAGATTAGAACCGCTAAATTGAGATTCGGTTAGTATACCAGCTACCTTTTTGCCGTTTAAAATCAAATCATTTGGCCATTTTATTTTTGTATCACCAAATTTAGAAAGAGTTAGACATAAAGCGGCTGCAGCTAGCTGTGTAAATAAAGGGATTTGATCATGTGCTATAGTGGGTTTTAAAACAAGAGAGAAGGCAACCGATTTGCCCAAAGTATCGCTCCACTTGCGGCCGAGTCTACCTTTGCCATTTGTTTGATGATCCGTTAAAACAAGTGTATCAGAATTGAAATGATCTAAATTTAACAGTGCGGTGGTATTCGTCGAAGCTAATGAATCTTTAAAGTAGATAGCATTATCCAGCTTCGCAACTTTCAATTTCCCTTCGATCACAGGAGGATGAATTAAAGGTAGAGTGAATGATACTGATTGATTGTTTAAAGAAATCGGATAGCCATTTTTTTTAAGAGATAGGACTAAATCCATGCAGGCTTGTTCAGATTTATCTGATAATTGAGCAAGGCTCGTTAGATCAATACCATTTGGGTAATGGGTTTTTAGCAGTGTGATAATCGATTGACTCGCAGACATAATAGGCTCCTTTAAAAATAACTGAAATCATATGATGCTCAGTATACCGGATAAGTAGGAATTTGCCTACTTATGTGCTATACTTTATATACGATTGTTAACGAACGGACAACACATAGGTGAAAAAAACTATAAAATAATAAGAGCTGAAAAGCTTATTTAGAGGTGGGAAATAGTGAGTAATATTAAAATTATTCCTCTTGGAGGAGTAAGAGAAAATGGTAAGAATTTATATGTAGTGGAATCGGGAGAGGACATTTTTGTCCTTGATTGTGGGCTCATATACCCGGAAGACGAACTCTTTGGTATTGATGCTGTCATTCCGGATTTTAGTTATTTAGAAGAAAATAAAGATAGAATAGCAGGTGTCTTTTTGACACACGGCCATGAAGACGCTATCGGAGCATTACCTTATTTCTTGGATTTATTTGAAGTGCCTGTCTTTGGATCGGAATTGACGATAGAGTTAGCAAAACTGTTTGTAAATAATTCGAATTTAAAACCTTCATTTGATGACTTTCATGTTATTGATGAAAAAACAGAAATTGATTTTAATGGTACAATCGTTAAGTTTTTCCGTACAACACATACGATACCGGATTCGATGGGTATTGCTGTACAAACTGAAGAAGGTAATATTGTCTATACAGGTAACTTTAAATTTGATCAAAGTGCTCAAGATATTTACAGAAGCGATTTATCTCAAATATCAGATTTGGGTAAAGAAGGCGTTCTTGCCTTACTGAGTGATTCAGGGGAAGCCGAAAGTCCTTTTGAAAATGTTTCTGAGAAAAAGGTCCAGGAAGAAGTCTTGGATACTTTCCAAAATACAAGTAGTCGTATAATCGTTGCGGCCGTAGCAAGTAATATTTTACGTATTCAACAAGTTTTAAATGCTGCGCACCATTCTAATCGTAAAGTATTTATAACGGGTAAAAACTTAGAAGCTATTTTAGAAACGGCCTTAAGATTAAATAAATTAACCTTACCGGACGATAATTTAATCGTACCAGTAGATAAAATCGACAAATATAACGATGATGAAATTCTTGTATTAGAAACTGGGGCTGCTGGCGAACCAATCAAAACGCTTAATCGTATGGCAACCGGCAATCACCCGCAGGTCAATATTAAAGAAGGCGATTTGATTTTTATTGCAACAAGTCCCTCAACTGCAATGGAAGTTATGGTTGCGAAAACTGAAAACTTGATCTACCGTGCAGAAGCTACAGTTAAGCATATTTCAGATAACATAAAAGCATCTGGACATGCAACACCTAATGATCTGCAATTAATGATCAATTTACTCAAACCAACGTATTTTATCCCGATTCAAGGTGAATATAGAATGCTAGCTGCTCATGCTAGTTTAGCTCACGAAACAGGTATACCTTATCAAAACATCTTTATTTTGAGCAACGGAGATGTAGTGAGTTATGCTAAAAATAAAATGACTCAAAGTGGCCAAGTCTCTGCTGATAATACTCTTATTGATGGAATCGGTATTGGAGATATAGGAAATATCGTTTTACGAGACAGACGTTTGTTATCAGAAGACGGGATTTTCGTAGCAGTTGTGACGATCGATCGTAAAAAACAAAAAATCGTCTCGAATCCACATATAGTTACCAGAGGATTTGTTTTTGTTAAAGAAAGCCAAGATCTAATAAATGAGTCATCAGAAATCGTAAAAGATATTGTGAATGAGAACCTGGAGCACAATGATTTTGATTGGGGTTCGATAAAACGCGATATAAGAGAAGCTTTAAACAGTCACTTGTTCAAGAAAACAAAAAGACGTCCAATTATCTTACCTGTTATAATGGAAGTAAATCAGAATAGACGTTTCACAAGATAAAGCACTTTGTAGAATAATAAAATAATACTGTACTAGGGGAGTCAATGTGATTGGCTGAGAGTGAACTGATAGTTTAAACCCTTCGAACCTGTACGTTCATGCGTGCGTAGGAAGAGTACTTATTTGAGAAAACAATGTGATATGAGTATATTCATGCTCATATTTCAAAAAATCTCTCCTCCCTAGTTCAGTTTGTTACTTGGGAGGAGATTTTTTATGCGAAATAAGAAATTACGTATATATTTAGAAGGAACGTTATTTGCAACGATAGCTATGGTGCTGTCACTTATTCCTACAGGCATAGGCTCGTCGTTCAGTGTTTCCTTAGGGATGATTCCACTAACCTTTTATGCTATAAGACGGGGACTCGCGCCAGGACTCTATGCTGGTTTTTTGTGGGGGCTGTTACATTTCGTTACGGGTTCTGTTTATATGTTAAATATTTATCAAGTTATTATAGAGTACACGTTGGCCTACGCTTTTGTCGGAGTAGCCGGGTTTTACAGCAAGGAAATTCTTCGGAATATTTCTTTGAACAATCATAAAACCGTTCAGTTTTATATATTAGTTGCTGTAATTGCGGGTGCAGTAGGTCGTTATTTTTGGCATTTTATTGCCGGTTGGATATTCTGGGGAGATTACGCTTTGTGGGGACTAAGTGCGTTTTTATTTTCGCTTGTAATGAACGGTATAAGTATGATGGTGACTGCGTTGGTTACCATGGTAGTCATGTTGATATTATATAGAAATTCTCGATTTATTTTTCATCCTAAAAATAAATAATGATCGAATTCTTCCCTTATAACTAGACAGAAATAGTGGTGCTAATGTAAACTGAAACAAATAGAGGCTTTTAGAAGGAGTCATAAATGAATATTATATTTACACTTTTTTGGATAGTCATATTTCTTAACTCGATATTAGCTTTATTTACAGTTTTTCGGGAAAAAGAAAGAGATATCGCAGCGATATGGGCTTGGCTATTAGTTATTACAATGTTACCGGGATTTGGATTCGTTATTTATTTATTTTTAGGGCGAAAAATTTCCAAAGAAAAAACATTTGACATCCAATCCCAAGAGAGAATTGGCATGTCCCAGTTAGTTGAATCACAAAAGAAATTGATTGAATCGGAAAATTTAGATGTTCCGGAATCTTTGTATCAAGATAAAACGTTTGAATTGATTCGTCTATTTCTAGAAAGTAATCAAGCAGTATTAACAAAAGGAAATAAAGTCAAACTGATCAGTGACGGGAAAGAAAAATTTGACCTGATGCTGGAAGATATTAGTCAAGCAAAACATCATATTCATGTCACTTATTATATTTTTAGAGGAGACAAGATAGGGATAAAACTTGTAAATGCTCTGGAAGAAAAAGCTAAACAGGGTGTTCAAGTGAAAGTGCTTTATGATCCTGTTGGAGCTAGGGTATTGGGAAAACATTTCTTTGACCGGTTAAGAGAATATGGTGGGCAAGCTGAACCTTTTCTTGGTTCACAATTCTTTCTGATCAATCTACGTCTCAATTATAGAAATCACAGAAAAATAGTAGTCATTGATGGGGAAATCGCATATACGGGTGGATTCAATGTCGGAGACGATTACTTGGGATTATACGATGAAATGGGATACTGGCGAGACACTCACCTGAGGATTGAAGGGAACGGGGTTCTTACGTTGCAAACGCGATTCTTGATGGATTGGAATGCATCGGTAAAAGAAGCAATCGTTGAATATGATGAAAGTTATTTTCCTTTCTCAGTTTTAAAAGGCTCTACTGATATGCAAATCGTTTCTAGTGGCCCTGATAATGAAATGCAGTCAATAAAAAAAGGTTTTATTAAGATGATAAGCATGGCTAAAGAATCAGTTCTTATTCAAACACCTTATTTCATTCCGGATGAAGCATTAATGGAAACGTTAAAGATAGCATTGTTTTCCGGAATAAATGTCAAGCTTATGATTCCTAATAAACCGGACCATCCATTCATTTATCGTGCTACACTGAGTTATGCTGAGGAGCTCCTTCATTATGGTGCTGAAGTTTTTATCTATGATAATGGCTTCTTGCACTCTAAAACAATCGTTATCGATGGTGAATTATTGTCTGTGGGAACAGCTAATTTTGATATTAGAAGTTTCAAACTTAATTTTGAAGTGAATGCCTTTATCTATGATCGTTTTTTAGCAAAAAAACAGGTCCAACGCTTTGAGGAAGATATGCAATACTCATATTTATTAACTCAAGATATCATAGATGATTACTCGAAGTGGGAATTATTTAAACAGCAGTTTAGCCGCTTATTTTCTCCAATATTATAATTTGATCCACATAACGAACATATGATACTAGTTATTTGTAAAAAACAAACTCTATAGAGAGGATACTCTCTATAGAGTTTGTTTACGTATTTATTGTCTTCTGATATGCCTTATGTCTCGTGCATTAATTAAATATGTTATTGTCTGTAAATCAGACTTGATAATAATTTGAGTCGATTTGGGTGAAAAATAAGCTATACCTGAAAACTCAACGATGCTTTCTGATTGAGATGTAGGGTTAACTTGGACAACAATAGGATACCGATTTTTTACAGCCTTTTTCAAATAAGTGGAAATTTGATTTCTAGGCATCTGAACCTGAACTTTTGCAATCGGTGTAAACAGTGTCCCGTATCCTTTTTTTAAATAATCAACGAGTGAATGTCTATTCGTGGCTGATCTACTCATATTTATCCTCTCCCGAACGTATGTTACCCATATTATAGCGAACGAACATACATTCGTCAATAAAATAAGATTAATTTATGTATAATGTTTCTATTTATTGTGAGAATAAGTATAATATATAGTGTAGTAAAAAAGGAGTGATTTCAAAATATGGATTATCAGATTATTACTGACTCAGGTAGTGATTTACCGCTAGAGTTAGTGAATCGATACAATATAGATATTGTCAATTTTACGATTAGAATTGGTGAAGAAGAATTAATTGATGATATGGGAAAAAACTTTGATAAAGATGCGTTTTTCCAACGACTCAAGAATGGCGAAACAGCCTCTACCTCTCAAATCAATGTGCACACATATATAGAAAAGTTCAAATGTTATATCGAGAAGGGAATACCTGTTGTTTATTTAGCTTTTTCTTCAGCTTTGTCAGGAACATTTAATTCAGCAGTTCAGGCAAGAAAAATACTTGAAGATGAATATGAAGAAGTCAACATAGATATCATTGATACAAAAGCAGCAAGCCTTGGTCAAGGTCTCCTAGTATATGAAGCCTGTCAAAAGAAACAAGAAGGATACACAAGAGAGGAACTCATAAACTGGGTGGAGGATAATAAATTAAATTACCACTCATGGGTAACCGTAGATGATATAAAACATTTGCAACGTGGGGGGAGGATTTCAGCTACTGCGGCCACTGTTGGATCGATACTGAATGTAAAACCAATTATCATTGTGAATACAGAAGGTGAATTAGTTCCAGCTGCTAAGATCAGAGGTAGAAAGAAAGCTCTAAATTTTTTAGTAGATCAAACAATCAAATATTTAACTGAAACAGATGAGCATTCAATTTTTATCGGTCATGTTGGTGTGAGTGAAGAAGCTGAATTTATTAAAGAGAAGTTGCTTGAGAGAGTAAATCCTAGAGAAATCATCGTTTTAAGTTACGGACCTACTGTAGCTTCCCACACTGGATATGGCTCGTTAGCCATCTTTAGTTACGGAGATAAAAGAACGTCTTAATCATTTGAAATCAGTGAATAAATATAAACCAAACGCCCGAACTGGTATACCAGTTGACAATGTACAAGGTTATATGCTATAATAACTCTTGTTCGTAATAGAATTAACAATACTTATTATACGGTTGGGCGTTAGCTTTCAAGGATAATTTCTTCTAGGGTGAGAAGAAGCTTGTTAGCTGCGTCCATTTTTTTGAAAGGGGGAAGAAAATGAACCGAGAAGCTATAAATTATGTTAAAGAAGCAGAAGCCAGAGTTGTTGAACTACGTGCGAATGCTGAAATCGAGATAAGAGAAATTGAAGAGTATAAAGAACAAGAAATAAATACTCACAAAAATCTTACAGAGCAAGAAGTAGCGAAATACCAGAAAGAAAAGTATGACGAGCTTGGAATAGCTTTAAGAAAAGATGAAATAGTAATAGATGAAACGGTCCAGGAAGAAACTGTAAAATTCGATGCTGCTTATAAAGAAAAGAAAGATACAATAGCCAATCGAATAGCAGAGGAGGTATTGCGTAAATATGGCAATAGCTAAAATGAAAAAATTAACTTTATTGGCAGAACATGTTCATAAAGATAATGTCTTGAAAAGTGTTCAGGAGATGCAGAGTCTCCAAATCATTCCACTTGCTGACAAGGTTGAAGAAAATTTGTTAATAGGTTTTACCAGAGAAACATCTGATTCGGAAGAAATCAATTATCAGAGTAAATTGTCGGACATTGAATATTCTATTGATTATTTAGATGATCATGTTGCCAAACCTGGATTAATTGAAAAACTTAAGTCTAAGCGGGAAGTTTTCGCTTTAACTGAATTAGAAAAACGTGTTGAACAAGCGAATATTGATGCGTTGATTCATCAAGTTTCAGTAAAAGAACAACAATTAAACAAACTTGATGAAGAACTTAAAAACCTGAAACAAGAAGAACAGTTTTTAAGAAAATGGCGTGGACTCAATTTTATGCCCGAGGAAGTAAGTCAGTTTAAATTGATGCATGTCATGATCGGAACGATAGACAAAGAACATTCAGAACCACTTGTAAACACAATCAAAGAAAACGGTAAGATTTATCATGACGAAGTATACAGACGAAGCGATGAAATTGCTTATTTATTCATACTTCCAAAAGATGAACTTAAAGGCTTAAAGGATAGTATCAGTCAATACAGTTTCAGAGAATTGAAATACCTTTATGACGTTTTACCGGAAGATGCTCTATATCGAAATCTTTTAGAACAAAAAGAGATAAGAGAAGGCATAAGTAAAATAAAGAAAGAAATGAGTGCTTGGAAGTCAGTTTATCTAGATTTACAATTGGCGGAAGAATATTATTACAACTTATCTGAAAGAAATAAAGCCAAAGATATTTTGATTGATAGTCCTCACTTATTCTTATTGACGGGTTGGATTGAAGAAGAAAAAATTCAAAACCTCAAAAATAATATTAGTCAAGAAGTAGGAGAAAGCGAAGTCGCTATCTTAACTGATGATGTCAAGATAGAAGAGTACAAAGAAGTGCCAATCGTCTTGAAAAACAATAAAATAGTTCAACCTTTTGAGATGATTACACAGATGTTCAGTTATCCGCAATACAATGAAGTTGATCCTACACCTCTTATGATGCCGTTTTTCATGATATTCTTTGGAATGATGGCTGCCGATTTAGGTTACGGATTATTACTCTTTGGCGCAACATTGTTCTCTATGAAGGTATTTAACATTGAAGGATCTACTGGGAATTTTGTTAAATTCTTGCATGTGCTTTCGTATCCGACTATGGCATTCGGCATATTTTTCGGTAGTTTGTTTGGAATCGAGTTGCCATTTCAAGTGCTGTCATTACAAGAGGATGTCTTACTGATAATGATAATCTCGGTTGTGATGGGATTAGTCCAACTACTTTATGGTCTTATTTTAAATGGGATCATAAAAAATCGCCAAGGTCAAAGAGCATCTTCATATATTGATGGTTATGCTTGGGCAATGATGCTCGTTGGATTTATCTTATGGGTAGCGGGATCCTTGCTGATCGATAGCACATTAATGACACAGATAGGAATTGGAATTGTTGTTGTTAATGCTATTGGTATTCTTGTCTTCAGTGCTATTTCAACACCAAACACGGCGCTTGGAGTAGGCTTAGGTGCTTATAATTTGTATGGCATTTCAGGTTATGTCGGAGATATCGTGTCTTATACACGTTTGATGGCTTTAGGTGTAGCGAGTGCAAATATTGCTATGGCCTTCAACATGATCATAGGTTTCTTACCCGTCTATGCCAGATTTACAGTAGGGGTAGTGATTATTGTTGCCCTACACACGCTTAATATAGCGTTGACGTTCTTGAGTGCATACGTGCATTCATCTCGTCTGCAATACGTTGAGTTCTTTGGCAAATTCTTTGAAGGGGGCGGACATCCGCTCACTCCGTTGAAAACGCTGGAAAAACATATCTGGTTAGACCAGAAAAATTAAGGATTCAAATTTTAAATAAAAATATAAATGTAAATGGAGGAAAAGTATAATGAGTAATTTCGAAATGTTTTTTGGTGAAAATCTAGGTTTTGTATTTGGTGCAATAGGTGTTGCTTTAGCTGTTATTTTATCAGGAATGGGTTCTTCAAGAGGTGTTGGATCTGCCGGTGAAGCAGCTGCAGCATTAACAAAAGAACAGCCTGAAAAATTCGGTCGTGCATTAGTTTTACAAATGTTACCAGCTACACAGGGTCTTTATGGTTTTGTTATCGGACTTTTGATTATTGTTAACTTAACAACAGATTTAGGTACATCACAAGGTTGGTACTATTTAATAGCTGGATTACCAGTAGGTTTTACAGGTTTAACTTCAGGTACTTTGCAGGGCCGCGTTTCAGTAGCTGCTATGCAAATCTTAGCTCAAAAACCGGAACACGTTACCAAAGGTATTATTTACTCAGCGATGGTTGAAACATATGCTATCTTAGGTTTCGTTATTTCCTTAATGATGATTATATTTATCTAATAAAATGAATGAAGGGATTTGAGATAATACAGTGAAAGCAAATATATGCTTTTAGTATCAACTCAATTCCTTTCTTTCTTTAATTGTAATTGAATAGGAGGGAAATCCAAAAGATGGCTGACTTGAAATTATTAACAGAACGCGTTGTTGAAAAAGAAAGAGCAGCGCTCCGTCAGAAAGTTGAGCAAGCTAAAGTTGCGGCAGAAGATGAGATTGAAGCTTCACAAGCAGCAGAAGTTGCAAAGAGACAACAACTTAAAGACGATGTTGAAGAAAAAGTTAAAAAAGAATATGTAATTAAAACAAATACGTTAAAAATCAAAAAACGCAATAAAATTTTATCAGCGAAACAAAACTTATTGAATCAAGTGTTTGTTGATACCAAAGATAAATTAGATACGCTTGATAAAAAAACATTCCAAACTTTTGTATTAGATGTATTACAAAATTTTGAAAACGAAAAAGAAGTCACTTTGATTTTTGGTGAAAAGTCCAGAAATTTAGTTGATACAGGCTGGATCAAAGATAATGCACCTAAAAATCTAAGTGTTCGTGTATCTGATGAAACAATCTCAAAAAAATCAGGTTTAATCGTGGCAAAAGAGGGCATCGATTATAACTTCATATTTGATATACTTGTAGAAGAATTGAAAAATGATATTTTGTCCGAAATATCAAATGAATTATTTTAGAGAGGGGAATGGTTTTGAAAGATAGTGCATATGGAGCAAGTAATGTTCTCATTCGTATCTATGAAAATGACCTCCTCACTCGAGCTCATTTTGAAAGAATGCTGACATCAGATTCGTTTGAAGAAGCTGTTAATGTTTTACGCGAAACACCTTATCGTAATGATGTTGATAGAATTAAAGAAGACAAAAATTATGATTCGATGTTCATGAACGAGTTACATCAAACATATAACGAGATGTTTGAGATCGTTCCGAATACGGAATTAGTCGAACTTGTTGGATTAAGGTATGCGTATCACAACTTAAAAGTCTTATTCAAAGAAGAGATAACTGATCAGGATTTAGATCACTTGTTTATTCCTATTGGACGATACCCCATCTCCGACTTACGTCAAGCAGTTCGTCTCGGAGAATCTGAGGTACTGCCTAAAGCATATATGGATAGCATAAATGAAGTGAGAACAGAATATGAAGAATATCATAATGTGCAGTCGGTTGATATTATCTTAGACAGAAGATTTTTCACACACTTACGGCTTTTAGCTGATGAGACAGGTGAAACTGATATACCTGCATTGATCGAACGTTATATTGATTATAATAATCTTTCAACACTCGTAAGGGGATTGAAACAAAACCGCACACGTAACTTTATGTTAACTGTTTTGTCAAGTTCAGGATCTGTTCCCAAAACAGAATTGTTGAATCTGATCGGTGAAGATTTAAACGCCGTTGCTCAGTTTTACAAGAAGACAGATTATCGCCAACTTATTGATAAATCAGTGGATACGGACACTGGGGAACTATCAACAATAAAAGTTGACTATGAAACGGATAACGCTTATATGGAAAAAATGCGTGAAGCACGCCTAGAATCATTTGGGCCAATGCCTGTCGTAGCTTATCTATATGCTAAAGAAATAGAAGTAACAAATTTACGTTTGATATTATCGGGTAAAGAAAATGGACTATCTGCGGATCAAATCAGAGAAAGGATGCGTTTAAACTATGCCGAATAAAATTGGTGTTGTCGGAGACAAAGACTCTGTTTTAGTTTTTAAAATGTTGGGTTTTTCAGTGTCTTTCGCATCTGAAGCTAAAGAAGCTCGTCTGATCATTGACAGTATGGCGGATAAAGATTATGGAGTAATATATTTAACTGAACAATTGGCAGAGATGGTTCCAGAAACCATAAAACGCTATGATGCAAAACTGAAACCTGCCATCATTTTGATCCCCAATCATACTGGATCGCGTGGAATCGGAAAAAAACGAGTCCAGGATAATGTGGAAAAAGCTGTGGGTCAAAATATCTTATAGGAGGGTACGAATTTGAGTAAAGGAACGATTGTGAGTGTTTCCGGACCTCTAGTTACGGCTAGTGGAATGGAATCAGCAAATATACAAGATATATGTCGAGTTGGGCGTCTAGGCCTTATTGGTGAAATTATAGAAATGCGGGACGATGTCGCTTCAATTCAAGTTTATGAAGAAACTTCAATGATCGGACCTGGTGAAAGTGTTGAAACTACAGGAGAAGCATTATCTGTAGAATTGGCTCCGGGTATGATTTCTCAAATGTTTGACGGCATACAAAGACCGCTGGATGAATTCAAGATAAAAACAAATAGCAACTTTCTAGAACGTGGAATGAAAATTGCACCTTTGAACCGTGATAAAAAATGGGAATTTGTTCCAGCAGTAGAAGTCGGAACAGAGGTTGCTGAAGGAGACGTCATAGGGACTGTTCAAGAAACGAACGTAATTGAACACCGTATTATGGTTCCGTTTGGCGTTAAAGGAAAAGTGAAATCTGTTGAAACGGGTTCTTTCACTGTAACAGATAATATTTATGTCATAGAAACAGACACAGGTGACAAAGAATTTACTATGATGCAAAAATGGCCAGTCCGTCAGGGTAGACCCATTGCAAAAAAATTGAATCCTGTCGAACCATTAATTACAGGTCAACGTGTTATCGATACGTTATTCCCTGTAGCTAAAGGTGGAGCTGCTGCTGTACCTGGACCATTTGGAGCCGGAAAAACAGTTGTTCAGCACCAAATTGCGAAATGGGCAGATGTTGACTTAGTTGTCTATGTTGGTTGTGGCGAACGTGGTAATGAGATGACAGACGTAATCAATGAATTTCCGGAATTGATCGATCCTAATACAGGTGAATCAATTATGGAAAGAACGGTATTGATTGCTAACACCTCTAATATGCCTGTGGCAGCTCGTGAAGCTTCTATCTATACAGGAATCACTATTGCAGAATATTTCCGTGATATGGGCTATTCGGTAGCAATCATGGCTGATTCAACTTCGCGTTGGGCTGAGGCTCTACGTGAAATGTCAGGACGACTTGAAGAAATGCCCGGGGACGAAGGGTATCCTGCTTATCTAGGTAGTCGTATAGCAGAATTTTATGAACGTGCCGGAAAAGTTATCGCATTAGGAAGCAAGGGCAGAGAAGGCAGTATTACTGCTATCGGTGCCGTATCGCCTCCTGGTGGAGATACATCCGAACCCGTTACCCAAAACACATTGCGAGTGGCTAAAGTATTCTGGGGGCTAGATAGTTCATTAGCTCAAAGACGTCACTTCCCATCAATTAACTGGCTTAAGTCTTATTCACTATATTCCAATGATATGAATGCTTTTGTCGGTAAAAAATTGGATGTCGACTGGAGCGGTATGGTTGTTCATACAAAATCATTACTCCAGGACGAGTCAGAATTACAAGAGATCGTACGTCTGGTTGGTGTGGAATCACTTTCTGAGAAAGACCGTTTGAAGCTGGTTACTGCTCGTATGCTTCGAGAAGATTACCTGCAGCAAAACGCGTTTGATGACGTTGATACGTATACGTCTAGAAACAAACAATACGAAATGTTGAATGCCATCCTTCTCTATCAAAGAGAAGCAGAAAAAGCAATGGATTTAGGTGCATACTACGATGAAATTATCGAAGGTACGGAGAATGCACGTGAAAAAATTGCTCGTATGAAATTCATACCTGAAGAAGAGTTATCTCGCATCAAAGAAATTAATGTGCAAATTGAAAAAGAAGTTAAAGTAGTGCTTGAGAAAGGCGGTGTGGAATCAGATGCTTAAAGAATATAAAACAGTTGCAGAAATCGTCGGACCGTTGATGACCGTTCAAGGTGTTGAGGGTGTTAAATTTGATGAGTTAGTTGATATTGAACTCCAGACTGGAGAACGTCGTCGTGGACAAGTGTTGGAAATCAATGGGGATAAAGCAGTTGTTCAGTTATTTGAAGGGTCAACAGGGATCAACCTGGAGGACACTAAAGTCCGCTTCTTAGGCAAACCTTTATCACTCGATGTATCAGAAGATATGATTGGTCGTACCTTTGACGGAATGGGTCGAGTAAATGATGGCGGACCAGATTTGATTCCAGAAAAAAGTCTGGATATCAATGGTCAGGCAATCAATCCTATCGCACGTGACTATCCGGATGAATTTATTCAGACAGGTATTTCTACTATTGATCACTTGAACACATTGGTACGTGGTCAAAAACTACCCGTATTCTCTGGTTCTGGACTACCACATAAAGAACTGGCTGCTCAAATTGCCCGACAAGCGAGTGTTACCAACAAAGAAGAAAAATTTGCGGTTGTTTTCGCTGCTATCGGTATCACATTTGAAGAAGCTGAATTCTTTATGAATGACTTCAAAGAAACAGGAGCGATCGATCGTTCTGTCCTCTTTATTAACTTAGCAGATGACCCTGCGATCGAGCGTATTGCTACACCACGTATGGCTTTAACAGCGGCTGAATATTTAGCTTTTGAAAAAGACATGCACGTACTTGTTATTATGACAGACATGACCAACTATGCTGAAGCACTGCGTGAAATTTCAGCTGCTCGTCGTGAAGTACCTGGCCGTCGTGGCTATCCGGGTTACTTGTATACCAACCTGGCATCGTTATACGAACGTGCCGGTCGATTAGAAGGAACGAAAGGATCTGTTACACAGATTCCGATCTTGACAATGCCGGAAGACGATATTACCCATCCAATTCCTGACTTGACAGGCTATATTACTGAAGGACAAATCATTTTGTCTCGTGATCTTTATAACCAGGGCTATCAACCGCCTATTGATGTTTTACCCTCCTTATCACGTTTGAAAGACAAAGGTACTGGAGAAGGCAAAACAAGAGAAGACCATGCGGCAACAATGAACCAAATGTTCTCAGCTTATGCCCTAGGTAAGGAAGCTAAAGAATTATCTGCGGTGTTAGGTGAAGCTGCACTATCTGATACGGATAGAAAATATGTTGAATTCACAAATAAATTTGAAAAAGAATACGTTGACCAGGGGAACTATACAAATAGATCCATCCAGGAAACCTTGGACTTGGCTTGGGAATTGCTAAAAGTTCTTCCAAGAGCTGAACTCAAACGTATCAAAGACGATATGCTAGACAAATATATGCCAAAAGGAGAGTGAGGTAAATGGCTAAGATAGATGTCAACCCCACTCGCATGGAGCTTGCAAACTTGAAGAAACGATTAAGTTTAGCAACTCGAGGTCATAAGTTACTAAAAGACAAACAGGATGAACTCATGCGACAGTTCATTCAGTTAATTAGGAAGAATAATGAGTTGAGAAACCATGTCGAAGAAAAACTCGAAAAAGCAATGCAATCTTTTGCCATGGCGAAATCATTATTACACGAGAATTACATTGAAGAACTGATGGCTGTTCCTAGCCGCAGCGTATCATTGAATATGGGGCGAAAGAACATTATGAGTGTAAGAGTTCCTCAGATGAACTTTCAATATGAGGATAATGTGGCTGATGCTAGTGCACTGAGTTATGGTTATTTAAACTCTAATGGCGAATTGGATTTAACTTTTGAGTATCTCATAGAAGTCATGCCTAAAATGCTTGAATTGGCAGAAATTGAAAAAACATGTCAATTGCTGGCGGATGAAATAGAGAAAACGAGACGTCGAGTAAATGCATTGGAATATATGACTATTCCTCAACTGGAAGAAACCATTTATTTCATCAGAATGAAGCTGGATGAAAGTGAACGTGCAGCAATCACTCGATTGATGAAAGTTAAAGATATGGGTCAATAATAGTTTAAATAGTGGATCACTGCGAGAAGTTAGAACGCTTAACTTTCCGTAGTGATTTTATTTTGTAGTCAAAATTTATTTTTCCGTTATAATAATGGTATACATATAAATGAGTTTTACAGCTATAAAATACCTTGTTTATTGCGGGGAGAGGTGAGTCGCTTTGAATTCAACATTTTTTCAAAAAGAAAACATGAGAAGAGCCATCGTTTTTGGAGGTGGTGGTGCGAGAGGTGCGTTCGAGATCGGTGTCTGGAAAGCGTTGGATGAACTGGATTATCACGCAGATATTGTAACAGGAACTTCCGTAGGAGCTTTAAATGGGGCACTTTATATCTTGGGTAATCAAGTGGAAGCAGAGGAAATGTGGAAAGAAATTGAAACCCAAGATATTTTAGGCTTTGAATCACCAATCGAGGTAGCCAATTTCGGAGATTACAGAAAAACGATATCAGATTTCATTGTTAAAATCATAAAAGAAAAAGGGTTGAGTACTAAACCCTTGGAAGAAATGATTATAAAATATATTGATGATGAACGTGAAATTCGCAGTAAAGATATTATTTTTGGCCTTTCTACAATCAATTATAAAACCAAAAGAGTTGAAAATTATTATCTAGAAGATATAGAAATGGGAAGATTAAAAGACTATTTGCTTGCCAGTGCCGCAATATATCCAGTTATGGAAAAATATTATATTGATGAGGTTCCTTATATTGACGGGGGATATAGAAATAACATACCTATAAATCTAGCTCTCAACAAAAAGCCCGATCAAATAGTGGTCGTGGATATTCACGGCCCTAGTATATTCAGACACGATCAACGAATACAGGATGTCGAATACGAATGGATCAAGACGAACTGGCCACTAGGGGATATGCTTCTTTTTGATAAACAGAGAACAGAGATCAATGTTTGTCTAGGTTATATGGAGACAATGAAAATAGCGAAAGCAACTGAATATACAGGTAATTGGTATACGTTTGATCCAAAACAGTACGCTAAAGAGAATACTGATTTTTATATTGTTTTACATCAATTACTGAACGGGCAGCGTTCCAATCTATTGTTTAAAGATATTGAAAAAGAAGAATACCAGCAGGAATTATTAAAAGAGTTATCAAAGAAATGGAAAAAAGTGGTAAACGAAGAGAATTTAATGTGGGCCGTTCTTGAAATGACAGGAAAAACATTTAAAATATCTCCGGATAAAAGGTATTCTATAAATGAATTTCAAGAAGTCATTAAAAACCGGGTGACCGAATTAATGGAAACTGAAAAAACTGAACCTATAAAAGCATTTGAACCTTCCTTCATATTGAGTAGGAAGGAATGGAGTAAAGAAATTTTTGAAGAGTTACCATTAATGTCAAATCGAAGAATGACCTTACAAATACTAAAGTGGCTCACAGATGATTCGATCTCTTGGGATCACCCGATTTTTAATATCATTATAAAAGCAAAGCCTTTGCCCATGATCTTAGCTCTATATTGCAAGTACTTATTCTCGAAAGAAGAAGATTTTTCTTGAAAAATTAATTTCATTTTCTTTTAATGATATGGTATAATTGGGGAATAAGTTTTTAGTGACAGTATGTGTTGGGAAGGAAGTTCAAATGGGAGATCGTGGTTTACTAATTGTGTTATCTGGACCTTCAGGCGTTGGTAAAGGGACAGTAAGAAAAGCTATTTTTGAAAATCATTCCAACAGCTTTGATTATTCTATATCTATGACGACTCGTTCTAAACGAGATGGCGAAGTAGAAGGCATTGATTATTTCTTTAGAACGAAAGAACAATTTGAGAAATTAATCGAAGAAGATGGTCTACTTGAATATGCCAATTACGTAGGTAATTATTATGGTACGCCTATGGAATATGTTAATAAGACATTAGACAAGGGAAGAGATGTCTTTTTAGAAATCGAAGTCCAAGGGGCATTAAAAGTTAGAAAAAAAATGCCGGAAGCTATTTTCATCTTTCTATCCCCGCCTGACCTGGAAGAACTGAATTCTCGTATCGTGAATCGTGGAACAGATAGTGATGAAATGATCGAAAAAAGAATGAAAAAAGCTACAGAAGAATTAAAACTGATTCAGTATTATGACTATGTGGTCGAAAATGACACAGTTGAAAATGCTGCACGAAAAATACGGAACATTATTGAGAGTGAGCATTTGAAAGTAACGAGAAACTTGAAAGAATATGCACATATAATAGAGGAGATGGAATAAATGTTATTATACCCTTCACAAGATGATTTGTTGGAAAAAATCGATTCAAAATATTCATTAGTAATTTTAGCAGCTAAGAGAGCTAGACAATTACATAATGGAGAAGCTACACCTATGTTAGAGGACTATAAAAGTGTTAAAAACGTTGGAAAATCTTTAGAAGAGATAATTTCTGGAGATTTGGTTATCGATCCTGACAGCATTGAAAAAAAATAAAAACCAACCTCTGTTCCATGTATTTTATAAGAGACTCTCTTTTAAAATACTAAGTGCAGAGGTTTTTTCTAGTAGGTAAAAAACGACAGATCGATAAAATAACATGAATAATTATTGATAATATATAGATGTATGAGGTGTGAAAAATGTTAAAAGGAAAAAAGGTTGCTTTGTACGTTACCGGAGGAATAGCCGTTTACAAAGTCGTAGATTTGATGAGAACATTAATTAAATTAGGAGCAGAAGTTCAAGTAGCTATGACGGAGTCTGCTATGCAATTTGTATCTCCCTTAACATTCCAGGTTTTAAGTAAAAAGTCTGTATATGTTGATGTCTTTACAGAAAACGATCCGGAACAGGTCAGCCATATTCATTTTGCAGATTGGGCAGATGTTGCCATCGTTGCCCCGCTCACAGCTAATACACTAGCCAAAATGGCGTATGGCATGGCAGATGATTTTGTTAGCACAGCCTTGTTGGCAACCACTTGTCCCATATTTACTATCCCGACAATGAATCATCATATGTTTGAGAATCAGGCAACCCAGGATAATATCGAAACATTGCGTGGGAGATCAGTATATGTCATGGATCCGGATGAAGGTTTTTTGGCTGAAGGTTATTCTGGAAAAGGGCGGTTTCCTGAACAATCACGTATCATCGATGAATTAGGCCTGTTTCTACGTCAGTCAAGCAGTGACCTGCCTCTTGAAGGGAAGTCTATAGTAGTCACTGCGGGAGGCACCAAAGAACGTATAGACCCAGTGCGTTTCATATCTAATGACTCATCAGGCAAAATGGGACATGCAGTCGCAGAGGCCGCCTGGGAAAAAGGCGCTCAAGTGACTCTGATTACTGCTAGTTCGTTGCCTGTTTCTTCAAATATTAGAGTTGAACGTGTGGAGTCGGCAAATGAAATGTATGAGGCGGTGTCAAAAGTATTCGATGCCAGTGATGCTTTGATTATGGCAGCGGCTGTATCTGATTACACACCGGAAACGAATTACAATCAAAAGATGAAAAAGCAAGAACACTTGATCTTGAAACTCAAAAAAACCCCCGATATTCTGAGTGAGATGGGCAAACGTAAACGTCCATCCCAGTGCCTTGTCGGTTTTGCTGCTGAAACGGAAAATCTGGCGGAGTACGCGAAAAAGAAATTAGTGGAAAAAAAGGTAGATTTGATCGTCGCTAATGAAGTCGGAAAAAGCGATCGAGGTTTCGATGTTGATGAAAATGAAGTGACCTTTATCAGTCACCAAAGTGATCCGCAGACAATTCAGCTGAAAGAGAAAAAAGAGATAGCCAAAGACATTATAGAATGGATCACAGAATTTATAAATTAAAAGGAGATGACACATGTCTCTAGTTGCAAATATCATAGTGGATGTCCCCACTTTACAGACAAACAAGCCATACTCGTATAGTATACCGGAAGAATTTTTAACGATCATTGAACCGGGTATGCGTGTGGTCGTTCCTTTTGGGAATGGATCGAGAAAAGTACAGGGATTTGTCGTTGGAATTATTGATCAGGAATCAACTGAAATGGAATTAAAAGCTATCGAGTCATTGATGGATAGTTACCCAGTTTTAACTCAAGAGTTGGTTAGCTTGGGTCAATATTTGTCACATCAGACCTTCAGTTTTCAAGTGAAGTGTTATCAAACCATGCTCCCTGCAGTGATGCGGGCTAAATACAGCAAAATAATCAGGATTGTGGATGAAATTCCAGAATCTTTTTTATGGGATGTCTTTAAAGGTAAAGATGAAATGAGTTGGGAAGAAGCTGAGAAACAGAACATTTTAAGCCAAATCATTCAGTTGGAAAAACAAGATAAAGTTGAAATTGAATATGATGTAAGTGATAGAGCAGCAGTGAAAAAAGTGAAAAAAGTAAAAGCGCTGCTTGGTTTTGAAGAGTATGAAGAAATAAAAGCAGAGATTCGATCAAATGCAAACAAGCAAAAGCTGTTCCTTGATATCCTGCAGTCTATGGATATAGCGTCTTCATTGTCTTACACAGAATTAAAAGAATGGGACGTTTCCTCTTCGACAGTTCAGGCAGGAGCGAAAAAGGGATGGTGTGAAGTTTTTGATGAAGAAGTATACCGAGATCCATTTGCTTCTACTGAATTTGAACAAACGAACGCCATGTCTTTGACGCTAGAGCAGACGGATGCCTTTGATAAAATAAATCAATCAATAAAAGACCACCATCATGACGTGTATCTTCTCAAAGGGGTCACTGGGAGTGGCAAAACAGAGGTCTATTTACAAACGATTGCTGAAGTCCTAGATGAAGGCAAAGGGGCGCTCATGCTTGTACCAGAGATTGCTTTGACACCTCAAATGGTCCACCGATTCAAGAGTCGATTTGGTGATCAAGTAGCTGTTTTACACAGTGGGTTATCTAAAGGCGAGAAGTACGATGAATGGCGTAAAATTGAAAAAGAAGAAGCCAAAGTCGTTGTCGGTGCCCGCTCGAGCATCTTTGCACCGTTAAAAAATATTGGTATCATTATAATTGATGAAGAACACGAAACGACTTACAAGCAAGAAGAATTCCCCAAATATCATGCGAGAGATGTCGCTATTTGGCGAGGGGAATACCATGCTTGTCCCGTTGTTTTAGGTAGTGCGACACCTTCTTTGGAATCACGCGCGCGTGCAACCAAAGGTGTTTATACTTTGTTGGAATTGAACAAGCGTGTGAACAATCATCCTATGCCAGAAGTGGATGTTATTGACATGAGAGACGAAGCAAAAAAAGGGAATCATTCAATATTTTCCGAATCACTACTAAAAGCTTTAGCTGATAGAATTGAGCGGAAAGAACAATCGGTGTTATTATTGAACAGACGAGGCTATTCTTCCTTCGTGATGTGCCGGGATTGTGGTTATGTACTGGAATGTCCTAACTGTGATATCTCTCAAACGCTGCACATGGATACCAAGACGATGAAATGTCATTATTGTGGGCATGAAGAAGGGATCCCCAAAAAATGTTCGAAGTGTGATAGCCGATCGATCCGATACTATGGGACCGGCACACAAAAAGTAGAAGAAGAACTCAAAACCTTGCTTCCACAATCAAGGATCATTCGTATGGATGTGGATACGACAAGGAAAAAAGGCGCGCACGAGAAATTGTTTAATAAATTTGAAAAAAAAGAAGCTGATATACTGCTTGGTACACAAATGATTGCTAAAGGTTTGGATTTTCCAGAAGTGACCTTAGTAGGCGTCATTAATGCAGATACGGCATTAGGCTTGCCCGACTTTCGGTCCGCAGAAAAAACGTTCCAGTTATTAACTCAGGTGAGTGGACGGTCCGGTCGGGGAGAAAAAGAAGGCAAAGTGATTGTTCAGTCTTACAATCCTGAGCATTATGCTATACAATACGCCAAAAAACATGATTATGATGCTTTTTATAAAAGAGAAATGCACCTAAGACATTTAAGTGAATATAGTCCGTATTACTTCCTGCTTAAAATTTCCGTGAGTCATGAAAACGAAATGACGGCCGCTAAAAAAATCAGTCAATATACTGATTATATTCGTCCGGCTTTATCTGACAGAGCGATTGTATTGGGGCCGACGCCAAAGTCTATTGCCCGGACGCACAACCGGTATCATTTTCAGGTTTTGATCAAGTATAAAGAAGAAGCTAAATTAACTCAAAAAATACATGACTTGTTACAGGACACACAGAAAGAACAGGCTAAAGGCATATTTATATCTATTGATTATCAGCCTTTAGATTTCATTTAGAAACGAGGAATAGCGAATGTATAAAGTGATTTTTATGGGAACACCAGCATTTTCAGTGCCTATTTTAGAAGCTTTAGCTAATAGTGATTTATGCGAAGTGAGCGCTGTTGTGACCCAGCCAGACAGAAAAGTCGGCAGAAAAAAACAGTTAACAGCCACGCCAGTCAAAGAAAAAGCAATGGAATATAACATTCCTGTTTTTCAACCTGAAAAACTGTCCGGAAGTGATGAACTGAAAGCAGTATTAGAGTTGAATCCTGATTTAGTAATTACAGCTGCATACGGACAATATGTACCAACGTCACTCCTGCATACGCCAAAATTCAAAGCCATTAATGTGCATGCATCATTGTTGCCTAAATATAGAGGTGCAGCACCGATCCATTATGCCTTGATCAATGGAGAAGCAGAAACGGGCGTGACGATAATGTATATGGAAAAAGAAATGGATGCAGGAGATATTATATCTCAGAGACATCTAACTATAGAAAATACCGATACAGTAGGGAGCTTATTTACGAAACTGAGTATATTAGGCAGGGATCTTTTGATGGATACATTACCGCATGTTTTTGACCGGGAGATCAAGCCAGAAAAACAAAATGAGTCAGAGGTTACCTACGCACCAATGATCAAGCCATCAGAAGAAAAAATAGAATGGTCACAATCAGCTGAACAAATAAGCAACAAAATCAGAGGGATGAACCCCTTTCCAGGAGCGTATACTTTTTTTAACGGTGAACGCTTTAAAATATGGAAAGCTGACACGCTAAAAGTAACTAACGATGAAAAACCTGGAACGATCATCAAGTTAAACAAGAATGAATGTATTGTAAAATGTGAGAACCAAACAGCTCTTTCGCTTAAAGAAGTTCAACCTTTTGGGAAACCCAAGATGCAGATAAAAGACTTCTTAGCAGGGGCACTAAATTATTTAGAAGAGGGAATGCGCTTTGACGAAAACAAACTTGAAAAATAGCAGCCGCTATATTGCGGTTACCATATTGGAAAAGATAGAAAAGAATCATTCGTTCAGCAATCTCTTGTTGAGTGAAGCAGTAAATAACCATCAGTTATCAGATAAAGATAGGGGACTATTGACAGAACTTGTTTATGGGGTCATTCAAAATAAACTGTTATTGGATTACCAGCTTGAACCGTTTATCAAACAACCCAAAAAAGTAGAGAATTGGGTTAAACAACTACTTCGTCTATCTTTGTACCAGATGACACAGCTTGATAAAGTTCCGACTCATGCGAGTGTGAATGAAGCCGTTCGTATTGCAAAAGCAAGAGGTCATAAAGGGATTTCCGGTTTTGTAAATGGCGTTCTAAGGAGTATTGACAGACAAGGGGTTCGTTCTCCAGAAGATATCACTGATCCGGTGACTTATCTTTCAATCAAACACAGTTACCCAAAATGGATAATTGAACTATTAATTGAAGAAGTTGGAAAAGAAGAAACTGAAAAAATTGCCCAGTCCTTATCCAAACGAGCTAAAGTAAGTCTGCGTGTCAATACAACAATGAAGGCTATGGATGACGTCATCGAACAACTGGGTCAAGAAGGGTTCAAAGTAAGAAAAAGTGAAATAGCAAAAGATGGATTGATTTGTGAAAATGGCTTACCTGTGCAATCTGATTTGTTTGAAAAAGGGATCATAACTGTTCAGGATGAGAGTTCCATGCTTGTAGCAGAAGCTATGCAAATTGATGGATCGGATAGAATACTAGACGCGTGTGCTGCTCCTGGTGGAAAAACGACACATATGGCCACTTATTTAAATGAATCAGAAGGGGCTATTGTGGCAGTTGATTTACACGAAAATAAGTTGGGGAAAATACATGAGAATGCTGAGCGTTTAGGTGTTTCTGGGCTTATTGAAACCAAAGTATTAGATGCTAGAAAAAGCACGGAAGTATTTGCAAGTCAAACGTTTGATAAGATACTCGTGGATGCCCCTTGTTCGGGTCTGGGTCTTATGAGGCGAAAACCGGACATTAGGTATCAAAAATCGATTGAGGATGTCTTTTCACTACAAAAAGTACAATTAGATATATTAAACAATGTTGCTCCCCTATTGAAAAAAGGTGGACGATTGCTCTACAGCACCTGTACAATTACATTAAAAGAAAACAATGAAGTGATTGAAAGTTTTTTGCGAGATAATACTGATTTTAAAGTTGAACCTGTCTATACCCATAAAGGGGTCGTGCAACTTTCTAAAGAAGGGTATGTTAATTTGTACCCTCACTATTTTGATACTGACGGATTTTTCATAGCCAGTCTAATTAAACAGTAATAAACGAAAGTGGAAACGGATGATGGAATGTCTTTCGTTTTCACCTTTACATAGTAGTTATTAATAATAGTTAAGCAGGAGTGAGTAAAACTGGATATTTTTAAGAAGACACTTATTGGTAAGCGTTCAAGTAATCAAGATTACGTTGAGACATTTTTAAATAAAGAAAACCAACTGATAGCTGTTTTATGCGATGGCATGGGTGGTCATAAAGCGGGCGATATTGCAAGTGAAATGGCCGTTCTACAAATAGGTAACCACTGGTTAGAAACATCTTTTAGGGACAGTGACGAAGCAATAAAGTGGCTCGATCAGCATATAAATTTAGAAAATCAAAGAATATATAGAGTAGCTAAGTCATACAATGACTTAGACGGAATGGGAACGACCATTGTCGCGGCTGCTTATATAAATAATGAAATTATCGTTGGTAACGTTGGAGATAGTCGAGCGTATCACTTTAGTCGGAAAGAATTGACATTGCTCACTGAAGATCATACATTCGCGAACGAGCTGAGACTTAAAGGTGAAATTTCGGAAGAGGAAGCAAAAAATCACCGTCAACGACACACATTGACACGTTCGTTAGGTGTTTTCAATAAAGTTGAAATTGACTTTTTCGTTTTTGAAAAAGCCGATGATTCGATTCTCATGTTGTGTTCAGATGGACTTTCAAACGGAGTGGAAAACGATTTGATAAGTAGTATTTTAACAAGCAAGCGTTCCATAAATGACAGAGGCAATATACTGATCGAGAACGCGTTACGGAATGGATCCACAGATAATATTACGGTTTGTTTAATGGATAACAACTTTAATGCGAATAGTGAAGGAAAGGAGGGTAAATAGATGAAAGTCGGTGAAAGAATAAGTAATCGCTATAAACTTATTAGAGAAATAGGTTCAGGCGGGATGGCTAAAGTTTTTTTAGCGGAAGATCTAATCCTGGAACGTCAAGTCGCTGTCAAGCTGATGGCTTACAATTTCCACGAGGATGAGGCTAGTATCCGGAGGTTTAAAAGAGAAGCGTTATCTACAACAGAGTTACTCCATGCAAATATAGTTGATGTGGTCGATGTTGGAGAAGATGAAACGCCTTATATTGTGATGGAATACGTTGAAGGCTATGATTTAAAGGAATACATTAAAGAGCATAAACCCATTCCATATAAAAAAACCGTGAAAATCATGAACCAAATCCTAGAAGCTGTGGAATATGCACACAGACACAATATCATTCACAGAGATCTTAAACCTCAAAATGTTTTAATTGACCACGACGAAACAGTTAAAATTACTGATTTTGGTATAGCTGTAGCTTTGTCTGAAAACTCAATTACACAAACAAATTCGCTTCTAGGTTCTGTGCATTATATCTCGCCAGAACAGGCTAGAGGTAGTATGGCCACTAAACAGTCGGATATCTATTCGCTTGGTATATTGTTATATGAACTGCTCACAGGAGATGTTCCTTTTGACGGAGAATCGGCTGTATCTATTGCCCTTAAACATTTCCAGAATGAAATGCCTTCGCTTAGAGAAAAAGATTCCTCGTTGCCTCAAGCGCTGGAAAATGTCGTTTTAAAAGCAACTGCAAAAGACCCGATACATCGCTATCAATCGGTATATCAAATGAAAGAGGATTTAAAAAAAGCTCTTTTACCAAGTCGAGCTGATGAAGATAAATTCGTTCCTGCAGATATTGTTGATGATAAAACGCGAGTGATCACACCCATAGCAACACCTGAAGCATCTGAAAATCCATCATCTACAGCTAAGGAAAAGAATGGAAATTCAAAAAATAATACTAACCGATCAGAATCGGCTAAATCGAGCAAACGGAAAAAAATACTGTTGATGATTATTGCCGTTCTTATTGTGTCAGTAATGGGTATTTTGTTTTTCATCTTGACCCAGCCTAAAGAAGTACAGGTGCCTGATCTTCAAGGAATGACGATTGAAGAAGCAGAAAGTGAATTAGTGAATCTCAACCTGAGTTTAGGGGAAACGATTGAACAGAATCATGAAGAAATTGGGACAGGTCTAATTATACGAACGAACCCTAACGCAAACTCTGTTTTAAGAGAAGCTGGTGCAGTAAATTTATATATTAGTCTCGGTAAAACACCCGTAACAATCGATAGCTATGAAGAAAAAGTGTACGAAGATGTCCGAGCTGAATTGACAGAGTTAGGTTTTACTGTAGAAAGAGAAGATGAGAACGACGATGCTGTACCAGAGGGACATATTGTTTCTCAAAGCATTGAACCAGGGGAAGAAGTTATTCCCAGCGATACAACTATTGTATTAACTGTAAGCGAAGGGCCAGCAGGGCACAATTTAATTAATCTAACGGGGTATTCTCCAGAAGGTGTGGAAAGATACGCCGATGATTATAATCTATCTGTAACGATAACGCGTGAACCTCACGGGACGATTCCCGAAGGGCAAGTCGCAAGTCAGTCTCCCGAACCGGGATCGGTCGTATACAACGGATCACGTATTTCTGTTGTCTTCTCTACAGGACCAGAAGAACCAGAATTTGTATCATTCTTTAAAGAAATAATTATTGAATATGTCGATACCCAAGATGATGCTGAAACCGATGCTGAAACGGATGAAGAAGAGCCTATAGATGAAGAAAAGTCTGCAGATGAAGAAGGCGAACCTGAACCTGAACCAGAAGAGGCAGAAAGTGAACCAAATATAATTGAAATATATGTAAATGATGCTGAAAACTCGTTTGATGACGTTTACCGTGAGTTTGATATCCATGAAGATACTTCAGAAGTTATTTCTTTTAGTATTGAAGAGGGGAACAAAGCGAGTTATCGCGTTGTACGAAACGGAGAAGTTATTATGGAAGAATCAGATATTTCTCCAAATGACTAGATGATTAGAGAGGATGAAACGGCTTGAATAAAGGTCAGATCATTAAAGCTTTAAGTGGTTTTTACTATATTAAAACGGCTGAAGGAACAATTTATCAGACACGTGCACGGGGCATCTTTCGCAAGAAAAAAATCACGCCTTTAGTTGGGGATTATGTTGAATTTAGCTACGGTACGGAGAAAGAAGGAAGTTTGGAAAATATTTTTCCGAGGAAAAACGAGTTGGATAGACCTGCCGTGTCAAATGTTGATTTAGGTATCGTCGTCATGTCTATCAATAGCCCTGATTTTTCTTCGTCCTTACTAGACCGGTTTCTCGTGTCATTAGAATACAGAGATATTGTCCCTCTTATTTATGTGACCAAAACAGATATCGCTACCGAAGCGGATTATATTCAAACTAAAGTAATGTGTGAAGACTATAGAAAAATAGGGTACACAGTTATTTTACCTGAGCATAAAAAAGAAATGGAAGCCAACGATGTTAAAGCGAGCTTGCAGTCTTATGTAGAGGATAAAACCGTTGTCTTCATAGGACAATCTGGTGCGGGTAAATCCACATTATTAAATAAGATCGATCCGGAATTAAATATTAAGACGGCAATTACTTCTAAATCACTTGGAAGAGGGAAACATACCACACGGCACGTAGAACTTATTTCTGTAATGGGAAGCCTCATAGCAGACACGCCGGGTTTCAGTGCAATCCAATTTGATGAAATAACTGAACAGGAATTAAGTGAATGCTTTCCCGAAATGTGGGAAGAAGGTAAAAAGTGTCGCTTCAGTAGCTGCATTCATCTTAATGAGCCGAATTGTGCTGTTAAAGAAGCAGTCAAAAATGGCGAGATAACAGAGTACAGATACAAAAACTATTTATCCTTACTAGAAGAAATTAAAAACAGAAAACCACGTTATGGAAAGAAAGGGGAAAAATAATGAAAATTGCACCTTCGATATTAAGTGCTGATTTTGCTAATTTAAAAGAAGATATCATCAAAGCTCAAGAAGGTGGGGCGGATTGGATCCATGTCGATTCAATGGATGGTCACTTTGTTCCAAATTTAACTTTTGGATCTATTGTAGTCAAAGCCATTCGACCACATACACATTTGCCCATTGATTGTCATCTAATGGTAGAAAATCCTGATTACTATATTCAAGAATTTGCCGAGGCAGGAGCGGATTATATCTCTGTTCATTTGGAGAGTACACCCCATGTACATCGCGCTCTACAATTAATCAGAAGTTTTGACGTCAAAGCAGGTATCGTTCTAAATCCAGCTACACCTGTCAGTCTTTTAGAGGATATTATTCATATGGTAGATATGGTGCTAGTTATGACCGTAAATCCAGGATATGGCGGTCAATCGTTTATTCCTGAAACACTTAATAAAATAAAAATGTTGGATAAATGGAAAAAAGAAAAAGGTTTTGACTTTCTAATTGAAGTAGATGGTGGAATCAACCCGACCACAATAAAAGCTTGTGCTGAAGCCGGTGCTGAGGTTTGTGTTGCGGGATCTTATGTGTTTGATTCATCCAATCCTAAAGAACGCATTGAAGCATTAAAGCATGCGGTGAGAGATAGTGACTAAGACCGCACACATTGTCCTTG
Organism: Alkalibacterium sp. f15; assembly: GCF_049389645.1. Lineage (GTDB taxonomy): Bacteria > Bacillota > Bacilli > Lactobacillales > Carnobacteriaceae_A > Alkalibacterium. The sequence goes on along the minus strand of NZ_CP186540.1, from coordinate 228,308 downwards.
GAGCGCCCACAGATAATGCAGTATTCCCATCTCCCCGGACAGAAGATATTGTGATAGGCGTTGACAGAGGTGCTATCGAATGTTTATCTAGAGGCATAACTGTGACCACGGCTGTGGGGGATTTTGATTCTATATCGACTGAAGAAAAAGCTAATTTGAAAGCATCTGCCGATTCTTATATCGAGCACGATGCTGATAAAGATGACACAGATGCAGAGATTGCTTTGAGTTTGGCAGTTAAAGACGAAACGGTCAGTCAAATTTCGGTGTACAATTGGTCAGGTGGAAGACTAGATCATTTATTGAGCATACTGTATATGGTTTATCAGCCGCGCTTTATTGATAGGATCGGTTCGATCAAACTTATTAATGAAACAAATACAATAAATTTTTATCATCCAGGCGATTACACTATAGTGAAAGAAGAGTCAAAGACGTATCTTTCTTTCGTAGGCATGACCGCTATAGAAAAGCTGACTTTAAAGAAAGTAAAATATCCCTTGGATAACAAATCCTATCACTATCCAGTAGCGTTGGTAAGCAACGAATTTTTAAAAGAAGAATGTCGTTTTTCTTTTGAAAAAGGAATTTTAGCGGTTATTCAAAGTGGAGATAAACAAAAAGAACGGATATCGATAAGAGATTAAAACCTCTTAATTGATATCCGTTCTTTTATCGTTTTTAAACGCGTTCAACTTTACCTGATTTTAAAGCGCGAGCTGAAACCCAAACTTTTTTAGGTTTACCATCAACCATGATACGAACTTTTTGCAAATTCGCACTGAAGGTACGTTTAGATTTGTTATTAGCGTGAGAAACATTATTTCCGCTTCTAGCTTTACGTCCAGTTACAAAACATACTTTAGCCATTTTTTCTCCTCCTTCGTGCTTAGCTTTAACTAATAAAAGCTAACTCATACTTATATAAAATAGCATATTTGAGAGGATGAAGCAAGTGTTTTTTGAAAAAGAAGCAAGTGATTTACCTTTACAGAACATGAACCAGAAAGATGAAATCGGTATCTTTCGGCGATAAACAGTAAAACTCCCTATAAAAGTATTGTATTACAGTGTATACTGATGAAGTGTAATAAAAATCAAAGCTTTTAGTTCCAGATGTTAATGAGCATAAAGATAAGATGTTACGCCGTCTTTTTTTATTGCGTACAATATGCTAAAATATGTTTGAATATCAAAGGAAAAAATGACAGATAATTATTTTTGCTAATTGAAAGGAGATTGAGGTATGAGCATTCAAATGAGTACAGATTATGGAAAGATAGAAATGTCCAGTGATGTGATTTCTACAGTAGTCGGTGGTGCTGCAACTGAAATATTTGGTATAGTTGGGATGGCAAGTCGTAATCAAGTACGCGACGGGATCAATGAAATATTAAATAGAGATAATTACTCTAAAGGTGTTATTGTAAGACAAGAAGACAAAGATATAGCCGTTGATGTATATATTATTGTAAGCTATGGAACAAAGATTACTGAAGTATCTAAGAATGTACAAGAAAGAGTTGGATACCAACTTGAACACGACCTAGGGATAAAAGCTAGCTCTGTAAATGTGTTTGTCCAAGGCGTCAGAGTTAAAAAAGATTTGTAAGCCAACGTCACGTTTTTTAAGTGACAAAGGAGGATAATGGAAAAGTGGATGTAAATAGTTTAAAAGCGAAAAAGTTTAGAGAAATGGTGACTGTTGGCAGACAGCGCTTGGAAGAACATACAGATTACGTTAACTCCTTGAATGTCTTTCCTGTACCAGATGGAGACACAGGGACAAATATGAATCTTTCTTTCACTAGTGGGTCCAATGCAGTAAAAGAGTCTTCTAGCGAAAAAATGGGAGAAATTACCCAAGCGTTAGCTAAAGGACTACTGATGGGTGCGAGAGGGAACTCAGGCGTTATTTTGTCTCAATTGTTTAGAGGCTTTGCAAAGGCCTTAGAAGGAAAAGATGAAGTTAATGCAGCAGATCTCGCTCAAGCTTTTCAAGGCGGTGTAGAAACAGCTTACAACGCAGTAATGAAGCCTGTCGAAGGCACGATTTTAACAGTGGCCAGACAATCGGCTAAAGCTGGTTTGAAAAAAGCAGAAGAAACTGATGATATTATAGAATTAATGGAAACAGTGTTAAATGCTGCCAAACGTTCACTCAAAAAAACCCCTGACTTGTTACCTATCTTAAAAGAGGTGGGTGTTGTCGACAGTGGTGGTCAAGGCCTCGTTTATATTTATGAAGGGTTTTTATCTTCATTGACAGGAGAAGCGCCTGTTGAGGAAGAAAACCATAACTTGGAAGAAATGGTTCGAGCTGAGCATCACAGAAGTGGCGTCCACGAATCCGTGAACACTCAGGATATTACTTATGGCTATTGTACTGAAATAATGGTGCATATTGGAGAAGGCGAAACAGTTGAAAAAGAATTTGATTATGACGAGTTTCGTAATTATTTAAATGAGCTAGGCGATTCCTTACTTGTTGTTGCTGATGAAGAGATCATTAAAGTTCATGTTCATACAGAACGACCTGGTGAAGTTATGAATTATGGTCAAAAATTTGGATCATTGATGAAAATCAAAGTGGATAATATGCGCGAACAGCATTCTGCATTGTCCGAAGATAAAGCTAAAAAAGTTGAAGAAAAAGACTTTGCTGTTGTTGCTATTGCTGCAGGAGAAGGACTCAAGGAATTGTTTGAAAGTTTGGGTGTTGATTGTGTTTTACAGGGCGGTCAAACGATGAATCCAAGCACTGAAGATATTGTGAAAGCGATGGAAAGTGTTCCAGCAAAACAATATATTGTCTTGCCAAACAACAAAAACATATTTATGGCTGCTGAGCAGGCAACTAAAGTCATCGCTGCCGAAGCTGCAGTAGTGCCGACCCGAACGATTCAGCAAGGCTTAACGGCAATGCTAGGTTATAACCCTACTCAAGATCTTGAAGCAAATAGTGAAGCTATGACTGATGAAATAGAATTAGTTAAGTCTGGTCAAGTGACCTTCGCTGTAAGAAATACTGAGTTAAATGGTTTAACCATCAAAAAAGATGACTATATGGGTATTATTGACGGAGATATCAAAGTAACTGCTCCCGAGCTCTTTAATGTCACGTTAGAAACGATTAAAGCTATGCTGGATGACGAAAGTGAAATCGTGACAGTGTTTATCGGTGAAGATGGTTCTGTAGAAGAGACGGATAAATTAGCCGAATTCATGGAACAGAATTATCCTGATATCGAAATAGAAATACATCAAGGTGGACAACCTGTATACCCTTATTTAATTTCCGTAGAATAAAAGGAGAGGAATAGAGAAACGACTTATTATTCTGTTGTTTCCTCTATTCTTCTTTATTTTAAACAGAAAGGAGGAGACCATGACACTGTCTATTCTAGATTCGGTGGCCGTATTAAAAGGTGTAGGGGAAAAAAGAGTCGAAGCTCTGAATGAGTTAGGGATTCATTCTATTATTGATTTATTGACCTATTATCCTTTTCGGTTTGAAGATTTAACAGTGAAATCAATAGAAGATATTGAAGACAATGAAAAGGTCGTGCTTGAAGGCGTGGCGATATCTGACGGTGTTGTTTCTCATTTTGGAAGAAAAAGAAATCGGTTAACGTTTCGAATGAATTGTGACCATGTCATTGTCTCTGTCACTTTCTTTAATCAACCCTATCTAAAAAAGCAGGTTGAAGCGGGTAAAGAGATCAAAGTGTTTGGGAAATGGGACGGCGTTAGAAAACAATTAAGTGGAATGAAGATCCTATCAACTGATCTGTCAAATAACAGAGAAGCTATTTACCATTCTTCCAAAAAAATCAGACAATCAACGATATTCAATTTAATTGATGCGGCTTGGAAGTTATACCATGAAGTGTTACCTGAGGATTTGCCTCAGGTGATACTTGATAACCACCATTTATTGTCGCGCAAAGATATGATATACCGCATGCATTTTCCAAATGATGGTACAGAATTAGAAGAAGCACGGCACTCTGTGATCTTTAGAGAGTTTTTCATTTATCAATTAAAAATGGCCTGGATGAAAAAACAGACAAAACTAGCGCAAAATGGTTCAACCATTGACTATGATGTGGCACAATTAAAGTTGTTTTTTGATTCCCTACCCTACGAGTTAACACAAGCTCAAAAAAGAGTAGTGAACGAAGTATGTAAAGACTTGAAAATTCCAGGTCAAATGTTTAGGCTTCTTCAGGGGGATGTGGGGAGTGGCAAAACTGTGGTAGCAGCTTCAGCTATTTTAGCGGCCAAAACTGCAGGCAAGCAGTCTGCATTAATGGCGCCAACTGAAATCTTAGCTACGCAGCATAAACAGTCTTTAGATGAAATGTTTGAGAAAACAGAGATCAAAGTAGCTTTATTAACTGGGTCAACTAAACGAAAAAAGCGAGAAATGATATTGGAAGAATTAAAAACCGGAGAACTTGATTGTATAATAGGTACACATGCGCTTATTCAAGATGACGTTGAGTTTCAGTCACTGGGTTTAGTCATTACAGATGAACAGCATCGATTTGGAGTGAATCAGAGAAAAACGTTAAGAGAAAAAGGTTTTAATCCAGATGTTTTATTCATGACAGCGACTCCTATCCCCCGGACGCTCTCTATCACAGCGTATGGGGAGATGGATGTTTCAATCATTGACGAAATGCCAATAGGCCGAAAACCTATATCAACCTATTGGATCAGGCCTAAACATTTCGATAGGATGACAAGCTTCTTGAAAAAGGAATTAGCCAAAGGGAATCAAGTGTATATAATAAGTCCTTTGATCGAAGAATCAGAGATGTTGGATCTGGAGAATGTGACAGCACTCTACCAAACATATAAAGAAATTTTAGGTGATCGATATACAGTAGGACTTCTCCACGGTAGATTGAACCCATCTGAAAAAGAGACGACTATGGAAGCTTTTCAAAAAAATGAGATTCAAGTCTTAGTCTCGACGACAGTTATTGAAGTGGGCGTAAACGTGCCTAATGCCACATTAATGATTATTCATGATGCTGATCGTTTTGGTTTAGCGCAGCTCCATCAATTAAGAGGAAGAGTGGGTCGAGGAGACCAGGAATCGTATTGTATCCTTATTGCAGATCCTAAAGGCGAAAAAGGAGCAGAGCGTATGCAGATCATAACTGAAACGTCAGACGGATTTGTTTTGAGCCAAAGAGACCTAGAAATGCGTGGACCGGGAGACGTTTTTGGAAAAAAACAATCAGGACTCCCAGAATTTAAAGTAGCTGATATAGTTGAAGATTTTGACATATTGGAAGAAGCTAGAGCCGTGGCGCAAAATTTAATTCAATCCACAGAATTTTATGCGCATGAAGAGTACAAATTCCTGAGAGAAAGTTTAGGGATTCATTCAAATAGTGAAATGATTTTAGATTAGTATAGATACAGAGGAGGACAAAAAAATGAGAATAGCTGTAGATGCTATGGGTGGCGACAATGCTCCAGGAGAAATTGTCAAAGGGTGTGTCAAAGCGGCCCGTGAATTTAGTGATGTCACACTAGTTTTATATGGTAAAGAAGACCTCATTCGTCAAGAATTGGATGCAAGTTTAACAAATATTGAAATTGTGCATACCGATGAAAAGATATTAAGCGAAGATGATCCTGTTCGATCAGTAAGAACAAAAAAAGAAGCATCAATGGTTAAAGCAGCAGTTTCAGTGAAGAATGGTGAAAATCATGCCTTATTTTCTGCTGGAAACACAGGGGCCTTGCTGGCGGCTGGGACATTATTGATAGGAAGAATGAAAGGCGTCGATCGACCAGGATTACTTGCAACGTTCCCTTCTCTTTCCGACAAGAGATTATTATTCCATGTTATAGATGTTGGAGCCAATGCCGACTCCAAACCAATTAATATCAACCAATATGCTACTTTGGGGTCGCAGTATGCCAAGCACGTTCATGGAATCGATTCCCCAACAGTAGGGTTATTAAATAATGGTACGGAAGAAAATAAAGGGAATATTCTTACAAAAGATGCTTACCAACTACTTAAAGAGAACAAATCGATCAATTTTATCGGCAATGTTGAGGCAAGAGAGCTATTGAATGGTGTAGCAGATGTCGTAGTAACAGATGGCTTTACAGGTAATGCCGTCTTGAAAACGATTGAAGGGACAGCAATGTCAATGATGAGCGTTTTGAAGGACTCTATTTATAACAATGGGATAAAAGCAAAAGTAGGAGGGCTATTACTCAAAGATAGCTTGAAAAGTATGAAAGATTTATTGGATTATTCTAAGTATGGTGGAGCTGTATTATTTGGATTAAAAGCTCCAGTGATAAAAACACATGGATCTGCAACTGAAGAACCTGTTTATCATACTATTCGTCAAATTAGAGAGATGTTACAATCACAATTGCTTGAAGAATTGATCGAATATTTTGAAAAAAACGAGTGAATGGCAATAGGTATGACAAAAAAATAATGTTCAAATAAGATTTTTGCTCAAAAAGATGGAAATTACAAAAAGAATACGATACAATTAAATTTGTGAATCAAATGATAATTTGGTAATAATATTATTATAAAAACATAACAGATGACTATTAATATTAAAGGAGCGATTAAAATTGACAGAACAAGAAGTTTTTGACAAAGTTCAAGCAATCATAGTCGAAAGATTGGGTGTCGACGAAGATAAGATTACAAGAGAAACGTCCTTTAAAGATGATCTCGGAGCAGACTCATTAGATGTTGTGGAACTCGTTATGGAAATGGAAGATACGTTTAGCAGAGAAATTTCGGATGAAGATGCTGAACAAATTACAACAGTTGGAAAAGCGGTAGATTACATATATTCAAATCTATAAAAAAATGATAGTTGAAGAAATTTGATTATTATAATATAATTAGAAGAAGATGATAATTTAAAGCTTTAAATTTTAACCAATTGTTATAATATGAAAAAAAAGCATTGATATATTAAGAAATACAGTGTATAATTCTGTTTATATTATTAAGCTTTTGATTAGAAACAGATGAAAGTTTAATAATCTTCTTTAGAAAAGTTATAAATTATTTTTAAAGAAGGATAGCATAGGAGGTAAAGTAGTGGCCATCGAACGTAGTTTGTTAGAGATCAACAACTTGGAAACTGGGTTTCGTTTTGGTGATGTATATCATAACGCAGTAGATGATGTTTCATTAACATTAGAAAACAATGAAATTTTAGCAATTGTTGGTGAATCCGGATGTGGAAAATCAACTCTGGCTACATCTATTATGGGATTACACGATCCAAAAAATACTCAAATCAAAGGTGAAGTAATTTATAAAGATTTAAATTTACTCGATTTAAATGAAAAGTTGTATAACCGTATTAGAGGAAATGATATTGGAATGATTTTCCAAGATCCATTGGGTTCATTAAATCCATTGATGACCATTTTTAATCAGATTTCTGAATCATTAGAATATCATTCTGATTTAAACGATCAACAGAGAAAAGATCGAGTTTTAGAATTACTCAATCAAGTCGGAATTCCTAGACCTGAATATATCATGAAAAATTATCCACATGAATTGTCGGGTGGAATGAGACAAAGGGTAGTTATTGCGATAGCTTTAGCTAACAAACCACCAGTTATTATTGCTGATGAACCAACGACAGCATTAGATGTTACAATTCAGGCTCAAATATTGGACTTGATGGTGGATATTCAAGATGAAACAGGATCTGGGATTATTTTAATCACACACGACTTGGGTGTTGTTGCAGAAACAGCAGATAGAGTAGCTGTAATGTATGCAGGACAAATTGTTGAAGAAGCATCAGTAGAGGAATTGTTTGCCAATCCTAAACATCCTTATACTCGTTCATTGTTAAATTCGATTCCACATGAACTTGATGATGATGATGATGAACTTCATGTTATACATGGGACTGTTCCATCATTACAACATTTACCAAGAAAAGGGTGCCGTTTTGCTCCACGTATTCCGTGGATTTCAGAAGAAGCACATGAAGAAAATCCAGTTTTACATGAAATTAGTCCTAACCACAAAGTGAGATGCACATGCTGGAAACACTTCCACTTTGAAGGGGAGGAAAAATAAAATGGCTTTCTTAGAGGTTAGAGATTTAAAAGTTCATTATCCGATTCGTGGAGGAGTCTTAAATACAATTCAAGATTATGTTAAAGCCGTCGATGGTATTAATTTATCGATCGAGAGTGGAAAAACATATGGATTGGTTGGCGAATCTGGATCTGGGAAAACAACGATTGGTAAAACAATTATTGGATTAGAAAAAGCAACATCTGGAGAAATACTATATGAAGGTCAAAAAGTTACCAATAAAGCTCGAAGCAGGAAAGAGAAATACGCTAATTACAACAAGGACGTTCAAATGATTTTTCAAGATGCAACATCATCTATGAACCCTAAAAAACGTATCCTTGATGTTATGGCTGAGCCAATGCACAATTATTTTGATTACACACCTCAAGAAATTAAAAAGAAAGTCGCAGACTTGCTTGAAATTGTTGGTATGAATCCTGAGGCTATGTATAAATACCCACATGAGTTTTCTGGTGGACAAAGACAGAGGATTGGTGTCGCTCGAGCAGTAGCAAGTGATCCTAAACTGATTATTGCTGATGAACCAACCTCTGCACTTGATTTATCTGTACAAGCGCAAGTTCTTAACTTTATGAAACGTATTCAGAAAGAATTCGGATTAAGTTATCTCTTCATCTCGCATGATTTGGGTGTTGTGCAACATATGTCAGATGACATAGCTATCATGCATAGAGGGCGATTCGTGGAACAAGGTTCTAAAAAGGCTATCTATAGTAATCCGCAACATATATATACTAAACGTCTGTTATCGGCAATACCAGATATGGATCCGACAACTCGTAAAGCGCACAAAGTCGAGAGACAACGTGTCGAAGCATCATATGATGCGCAAGAAACCGAATATTACGATCCAAAAGGACGTGTCTATGATCTTCAACCATTTGATACTGATCATCACGTAGCTTTAAAACCGGAAGAACCAAATGAATCTTTAAAAAATGAAAATCTTAAAATGGGAGGGGAAAGTTAAAAATGTGGAAAACAATTATTAGACGTTTACTTTTAATGATCCCTCAAATCCTTATTTTAAGTATTTTGATTTTTATCATTGCTGATTTTATGCCGGGAGATCCGTTTACTGGATTAATTGATCCTAATTTAGACCCCGCGCAACTCGAAGCAATGAGAGAATCTTACGGATTAAATGATCCGCTTCCAGTTAAATATATCAGATGGATGACAAATGCTTTTCAAGGTGATTTTGGACGTAGTTTTAATTATCAACAACCTGTAACAGCAGTTATTGCTGGACGACTAGGTAATACTGTAAGACTATCGCTGCTTTCTGTGATATTAACTTACGCAGTTGGCTTGCCACTTGGCATAGTAGCTGGTCGTTACAATGAGTCTGTTTTAGATAAAACAATCTTAGTTTATAACTTCGTCAGTTTTGCTGTTCCAATTTTTGTATTAGCTTTACTTATGGTTTGGATTTTCGGTTACAACTTAAATTGGTTCCCAGCTCGTGGTAGTGTAAGTATCAGTGCAACTACTCCATGGGAAATATGGAAGAGCCAAATGTACCACGTCCTACTTCCTGCGATTACAACTGCTATGTTGGGGACGACTTCGATTATTCAATATTTGAGAAGTGAAATCATTGATGCAAAAGTTTCTGATTATGTCAAAACGGCACGTTCTAAAGGTGTTCCAATTCAAAAAGTTTATACCAGACATATATTTAGAAATGCATCACTGCCAATTGCTTCTGGATTTGGATATACAATTGTTAGTTTATTTACAGGATCGATTTTTATCGAACAAATTTTTACGTACCGTGGGATGGGATATTTATTCCTCCAATCAATCAATACACGAGATTACAGCGTTATTTTCGTTCTTGTCTTATTTTATGGTTTCTTAGCTCTAATAGGAACATTACTGTCAGACTTGATTCTTATGGCTGTTGATCCACGTATTCGTATTGATTAATCTAATGATTCTTATAGAAAGGAATGAATAACTCTTATGGCAAGAAATCAAGATGCAGAAGCAGCAGCATTAGCTGATGATATAGCCGTATCTACTCCACCAATGGGACTTAAAGTAATTGTTCGAGAATTTATGCGAGACAGACTAGCATTAGTATCTCTTGTTTTATTGATTGCGATTTTAGTGACGGTGTTTGTTTGGTCGTTTGTTGTTGATCAAGCTACTGTTCAACGAGTAAGTTTATGGGATTCTTATTTACCACCGATGTCATACAGTATAGATCCGCTCCGAGAAGGGACACGATTTATTTTAGGAACTGATTCAGCAGGAAGAGATATTTTTGGTTTATTGCTGATTGGTGCACGTAACTCACTTCTCTTAGGTTGGTCGGTTACAATGGTCACAAGCTCAATTGGGATCGTCATTGGTATTTTAGCAGCATACTATGCAGGAATGGTGGATAACATCATTATGCGAATCATCGACTTCATTATGATCTTGCCTCAGTTGATGATCATTATTATCTTCGTAACGATTGTACCAAATTACAATATCGTTACTTTTGCGGGTATACTTATTCTCTTCAACTGGCATGGGCAGGCACGATTTATTCGTGGACGTGCTTTAACCGTTGGACGATTAGACTTTATAAGTGCTTCCAAGACAATGGGCACACCGTCACTTGTTATCATGCTTCGCGAAATGATGCCTAATATAAGTTCATTGATCATCGTTAACTTGACATTGAACTTTGCAGGTAGTATCGGCTTAGAAACAGGGTTATCTTATCTTGGCTTCGGTTTACCGACCGGAACACCAAGTTTAGGTACGTTAGTTTCCTATGCCACTAATCCAGATATTCTGGAGAATAAAGCTTGGGTTTGGTTACCAGCTTCAACCTTGATTCTGGTGTTGGTGCTGTGTATAAACTATGTCGGTCGCGCACTACAACGTTCGGCAGACGCTAAACAAAGATTAGGATAAGAGAAGGGGAGAAAAAATATGTCAAATAAGAAAAAGTATAGCATGCTTGCGAGCACTGCTGCCGTAGCGTTTATCTTAGCAGCTTGTGGTAATGGGGATACAGAAGACACAACTGACAATGGTAATGGCGCTGGAGAAACGGATACTTCTGAAGAGTCAGGTGAGGAAAGTTCTAACGGGGAACAAGATGGACCTCAACCAATCGAATTTGACCAACGCGTTGAAAACGATGGTGAAGAAATTGAAGGCGGTACTCTAAACGTTGGGTATGTTTCTGATTCACCATTTACAGGTATTTTCAGTTGGGAATTATACACTGGTAACCCAGATGCCATTGTTATGGGCTACATGATGGGTACGGTATTAGGTTCTGACGAGAATTATCAATGGGATGATTCCGGTGCAGCTACTTTTGAATTAGATCAAGAAACAAACATTGTAACAATCACACTAAAAGATAATGTTATGTGGCACGATGGAGAACAAGTAACTGCCGGCGATATTGCATTTACACACGAAATAATCGGTCACCCAGACTATGCTGGTGTTCGTTATAGTGGTGACTTAGCTAATATCGTAGGTATGGAAGCCTATAAGAGCGGAGAGGCTGACAGCATTGAAGGCGTCCGTATCGTAGATGACTTGACACTAGAAATTGAATATCAATCTGTTGGTGTTCAAATGCTTCAAGCGGGTGGAGGCGTATGGGCTTATGCTGCTCCACGTCATTATTTAGAAGGTATTCCAGTTGCAGAACTTGAATCATCACCTGAAATTCGTGAGAATCCAATTGGATTTGGACCATTTAAAGTTGAAAATATTGTCCCAGGTGAATCTGTTTCATATACTGCATTTGAAGATTACTACCGTGGCGCTCCAAAATTAGATCGTATCGAATTAGAAACTGTTCCTACGACTTCTGCTGTTGCAGCTATGCAAAATGCTTCATATGATGTGTTTGTGGGTATGCCAACAGACCAATATGAAACCTTCAAAGATATTCCAGGGTATACAGTATTAGGTCAAGATGAAAATGCTTATACGTATATCGGATTCAAATTAGGAGAATGGCAAGAAGCTGAAATGGATGGAGAAGAAGTTGTAGAACCTGCTCAAAACGTTCTTGATCCCGATGCTAAAATGGCTGATAAGAACCTGAGACAAGCTATGGCTTACGCAATCGATAATGACGCTGTTGGTGCTCGTTTCTACCAAGGGTTACGTCGACGTGCGAATTCTCCTATTATCCCTAACTTTGCTGATTACTACAATGAAGAGCTTGAAGGGTATCCGTTCAATCAAGAACGTGCGATTGAAATTCTTGATGAAGCTGGATATGTCGATACTAATGGTGATGGTATGCGTGAAACACCTGAGGGTGAAGAGTTAGTCATTAACTTTGCATCTATGTCAGGTGGAGAAGTTGCTGAACCTATCGTAGAATATTACATGCAATCATGGGCTGCAATCGGCTTAAACGTTAAGTTATTAGATGGTCGTTTACACGAATTCAACTCATTCTATGACCGCGTTCAAGCTGATGACCCAGGAATCGATATATATCAAGGGGCATGGGGAACTGGAATGGACCCAACTCCTGATGGATTATATGGTCGTGAGGCTATGTTCAACTACACTCGTTGGGCTACAGAAGAAAACGATGAGTTTATGGAACAAATGGCAAGCGTAGAAGGTTTCGATATTGAATGGCGTGCTGAAGTATTCAATGAATGGCAAGAATACTTCATGGAAGAATTACCAATCATCCCAACATTATTCCGTAAATCTGTCACACCAGTTAACAATCGTGTGGGTTCATTTGATATTACTGTTGGTGCTGATTTAGATACACCGGGTGCAGGTTTGCATACTCTTTACCTAACTGGTGAAGACCGTGCAACTGAATAATATTTCCAATCATTAGTTCTAGTTAAATAGTTAATGCTAAACACCCAAGGATTATAATCCTTGGGTGTTTTTTTAGTGAAAAATATTTGTAGTTATTTATAAAATCAGTTATGATTGTAAATGAATTCTGTGAATTTTTTACATAAATATACGAATTCAAACTATAGGATAATGAGGTTTACATATGTTTTTAGCATGGCAGGAGATCAAATATTCAAAAACGCGTTTTGCATTAATTATAGGAGTGGTGATTCTTATATCTTATCTGGTTTTCTTTCTGACAGGATTGGCATATGGATTAGCACAAGAAAATCGGATGAGTATCGATAAGTGGGACGCAGATGGCATTGTTCTAGCTGATGAGTCTAATTTGAACATCAATATGTCTATGTTCCCTAAGGAACGAATAGAATCTATTGATGCATATGAGAAAGCCTCTCTAGGTGTTACACCGAGCGTTGTTCAACCGCAGGGAAAAACTGATGAGGAAAGCAAAGTCAATGTTACCTTTTTTGGTATCGATAAAGAAGAATTTATTTATCCTGAAGTGATAGAAGGCGAAGGGTTCAGCGAAGAGAATGAAGTCATTGCCGATATAAGCTTGAAAGATGAGCAAGGAATAAATATTGGAGATGAGTTATCTTTAGCTGGAATGGATTTAACGATAAAAATCGTTGGATTTACGGATAATGCTAAATTTAGCGTGGGACCAGTGTTATATACAAATCATCCGACCTATCAGCGTATCAGAGCGAGTGGTTTTGGTGAAAGAGAAGATGAAATCATTAGTGCAATTGCTCTCCGTAGTGACTCCGGAGAAATTTCAGATATCACTCTAAGTGACAATGAATTGAACTTATATTCAACTGGTGAATTTATTTCGAATTTACCTGGCTATACTGCGCAAGTTCTTACATTCGGACTGATGATCGGTTTTTTAGTGTTGATTGCTGCAATGATCATCGGCATATTTATTTATGTACTGACTCTGCAAAAATCATCAATGCTTGGTGTAATGAAAGCGCAAGGGATTTCATCGAAATACATTGCTAAGTCTGTTGTAGGGCAAACATTTTTGCTCTCATTCATAGGTGTCTTTACAGGGTTAGTTTTAACTTTAGGGACGGGACTTGTTTTACCGGCTGCTGTACCTTATCAAAATAATTTGCTCTTTTTAGTATCCATCACGACATTATTAATTGTTGTAGCAGTTGCAGGAGCATTCTTCTCTGTTCTTACTGTTGTAAAAATCGATCCATTAGAAGCGATAGATTAGGAGCTAGTAATGAAACTTATTGAATTGAAAGACGTAAAAAAAACATTTAAAGATGGTAGAAAAACAATTGAAGCATTGAAGTCAACTAATTTCTCAGTCGAAGAAGGTGAGTTTGTAGCTATTATTGGTCCAAGTGGTTCGGGGAAAAGTACGTTTCTTACTATAATAGGTGGACTACAAACACCAACGGAAGGTAAAGTATTTATCAAAAATGATAAATTTAGTGAACTTGAAGAAAAAGATCGAGCCACGAAGCGATTTAATGAAATTGGATTTATATTACAAGCATCTAATCTTATTCCATTCCTCACTGTAAAAGATCAATTGAGATTGGTCAATAAAGTGGAAAAATCAAAACTTGATGATGATAAAGTAGAAAAATTACTATCAGAACTTGGTATTGATAATTTAATGGACAAATATCCAAGTGATTTATCTGGAGGAGAGAAACAGCGAGCGGCAATTGCCCGTGCAATGTATCATGATCCAGCTGTCATTTTAGCGGATGAACCAACAGCTAGTTTAGATACTGACCGTGCTTTTGAAGTGGTTGAAATTTTAGCAAGAGAAACAAAGAAAAAAAAGAAAGCAACCATTATGGTCACTCACGATGAGCGCTTGACTGAGTATTGTGATTCAGTCTATACAATGAGAGATGGCGTATTAACAAAGAATCAATGAAAGTAATCGATCCGTAACAGTAAAAAAACTTAGATATGGTTGTTGGAATAGCGGGGTCAGCTAGGGCTATTTGGTTGCAGGAAGTTGATTGATAAATAAACCTTGTCAGTCGATAAAAATAAGTCGAGTTAAAAAAGCCTTACGCTCAAAATAGGTCTTAGTATCGTAATGATTGTAGATTCTTTATTCGATAATCAAAAAAAGAAGGCAAATGCGGTCTAAAAAAGCAAGAAAGAGACTTCCTCTTTCTTGCTTTTTTGGACTATAGTTTAAAATAACTTTCCAGGTAACTTGCTAAACCATCTTCGTGATTGTTTTTTAGAGTGATATCATTGCTGACAGATTTTAAGTGTTCAGTGCCGTTTGACATCACAACACCATGACCAGCATACTGAATCATTTCGAAATCATTTTCCTGATCACCGAAGGCTAGGATATCTTCACGATTAAGATTATAATAATGAGCAATGCGCTCTAATCCAATAGCTTTTTGAACCCCAGCAGCGACCACTTCCAAGCATGGGGTATTTCCACCCCACGTGCGGACCGCAACTGAATCTCGATAGATATCTATAATCTTCTGTTCGATTGCTGGCTGATATTGTCTTGTTGAGGTAAACACACCAACAGATGTAGGATCTTCCAATAAAATCTCAGGTCTTAACTGCTTGCTCATATGAATACCTTCCGGAAAGAAATCTGGGTAAGGGATATACTTACCTTCGATATAAATTGATGACTGAGACTCTGCTGCGATGAGTTGAACTTCCGGATTATTTTTCAGAGAAAGCATAGATAAAGCAAGGTCCTTACTCAGTGTTTTGTGATACCCGTATTTCCATGATTTTTGAGATGGATTGTGACACCATGCGCCATTAAAGTTTACGATGGGAGTATCTAATTTAAGTTGATCATAGTAATAGTAACTGTTTCTATAAGGGCGTCCAGTCACGATAGAGACGATATGGCCATCATTTTGAAGACGCAATAATGTCTTTTTTGTTCTTGAAGATATTTCTGAATGGTCATTTAGAGTAGTTCCATCCAAATCTAAAGCAATAAGTTTTCTTTTCATACTAAATCATCCTTTTAACAAAACGTCATTCATTTTCTTTACTAGTATAGCAAAGGTGTTAATAAAAGTATAATAAATGTTAAACTTTAAAATGATTTGACATGATTTGTTCAACTAAATATTAGAATTTGCTGAAATCTTTGTCATCAATATGGTAAAATGTAAGGGTGTAAGGAGGAAATTTAATGAATGAAGATAAAAAAGTATGGCCCGAAGAAGAAATAGAAGATATAAAAAAACGTATCATGGAAGCTTTGGAACAAGTAATTGACCCGGAGCTTGGAATAGACATCGTTAATTTAGGTCTCGTTTATGAAGTCAATGTTTTTAATGGCGGGTATTGTGAAGTGAAAATAACATTAACAACGATGGGTTGTCCATTAGCCGATGTTATTACAGAGGATATTTTGAATGCTGTGAAAACAATTCCTGAAATTACAGAGACTGATGTTAAGTTAGTCTGGTATCCGGCATGGGACACATCTAGAATGAGTAGATATGCCAGAATTGCTTTAGGAATCAGATAAATCAACTCTCAATAAGGCACTAGGAATAGTTTATCCCTAATGCTTTATTGAGAGTTTTTTACAGTTATAGTAGTAAATGAAATTTAAACTGCAAATTAAAAGAGGGGAGAGTATAAATGAATTACATACCTTTAAATGTTGTAAGTTCTTATTCATTGTTGGAAAGTACGATTACTATCCCAAAATTAATAACTCAAGCTAAAAGTCTTGGATATAGTAGTATTGCACTTACCGATAAAAACGTCATGCATGGAGCTGTAGAGTTCTATTTAAAGGCTAAAGAGCAAGGCATCAAACCTATATTAGGTATTACAGTGGATATTTATGAGAATGATGAATCGGATACGGCATTGTCCGTTGTTTTACTGGCTAAGGACGCCGAAGGATATCAAAATTTATTAACTATATCAAGTTTAATTAAATACAATCAAGAAAAAATTACACTGGATATGATGAAAGCCTACTCTACTCAATTAATTGGTATTATAAATTATGAAAGTCTTGAAAACATACTACTGGAAAGAGAAAGTAGTAAAAAAAATATAGTGACAGAGCTTAAGCAGAATTTCAATAATTTATTCTTAGGAATATACTATAATGGCAGCAATCAAAATATGGTAGATGAGATAAAGCAACTCTCTAAAAATCTCAATGTACCTTTGGTTATAAATGAACCTATCCATTCTTTGCAGGAAAATGATTCATTATCACTAAGGGTGCTTGAAGCGATAAAGAATCAAACAACCATAGATTCTGAAATACAATTAAGTGATTCATCCTTTTATTATTTAAAGGAAAAAGCTGAACAAATTGAATGGTATTCAGAGAATGACTTGATTGAAGCATTGACTAATACTGTGAAAATATCAGAATCAATACAATTAAATTTGAGCTGGAAGAGTGTTTTACCGAAATATAACACTCCAGAGAATCTGAATTCATCAGAATACTTGACTAAGCTTGTTAACGATCAGTTAAAGAATAAATTACCGGATCATTCAAATGAGTATGAAGAAAGAATTAAGAAAGAGCTTGGAGTCATAATCAAAATGGGATTTGCAGATTATTTTTTGATTGTTTGGGACTTAATGAAGTATGCTCACCAGAATGGAATAGTGACGGGAGCTGGTAGGGGATCAGCCGCCGGCTCACTTGTTTCTTATCTTTTAAATATCACGGACGTCGATCCTGTTAAGTATGAACTTCTGTTTGACAGATTTTTAAATGAGGAGAGATATACTTTACCCGATATCGATTTAGATTTTCCAGATAATAAACGCGAGAGTATTCTTCGTTATGTTTTAAATAAATACGGGAAAGAACATGTTGCTCAAATTGCGACATTTGGAACTTTTGCCGCAAAAATGTCTATACGGGATACAGGTAGAGTGTTCGGTTTATCACCAAACGAACTCAAACGATGGTCAGACACAATACCTGGATCACTGGGGATAACTTTAAATAAGGCTTATAAAGAATCAGAAGAATTAAGAAAAATAGTGAATCAAAGTGACTTAAATAAAAAAATATTTAAGATAGCGTTAAACTTAGAAGGACTTCCAAGACATGTTTCCACACATGCAGCAGGGGTAGTCATTTCAAAAGAACCATTAATCCAAACTGCCCCTCTCCAAGAGGGCAATGGTTCAATGCCGCTAACTCAATATACAATGAAGGATATTGAAACAGTTGGACTATTAAAAATGGATTTCCTGGGTCTAAAGAATCTAACTATTCTTGCTGATTGCTTAAAGAATGTTACAGAACTAAAAGGTTCGGTTAGAGATAAACTTGCAACTATATCATTAAATGATAAAAAGACACTTGAGCTTTTTAAAAGCGGAGACACAAACGGTATCTTTCAATTTGAGTCCAGTGGCATCAGAAATGTATTAAGAAAATTACAACCAACAGATTTTGAGGACATTGTAGCTGTTAATGCTTTGTACCGACCAGGTCCAATGGAACAAATCGATGTATTTATTAAAAGAAAACATGGGTCTGAAAAAATCGATTATATCCATGATGATTTAAAAAGTATTCTTGAAGTAACAAATGGAGTAATGGTCTATCAGGAACAAGTAATGAAGGTAGCTTCGAAAATAGCAGGATACAGTTTAGCGGAAGCTGACATATTGAGGCGAGCTATATCTAAAAAGATCAAAAAAGAAATAGATGCAGGACGCAAGCAATTTATTGCAGGTGCCAAGCATAGAGGCTATAGTGAAGAAGTGGCTATGCGCATATACGCGCATATCGAACGATTTGCTGACTATGGTTTTAATCGTTCTCACGCCGTGTCTTATTCAAAATTAGCTTTTCAACTTGCGTACTTTAAAGCACATTATCCAGCCGCTTTTTTTGTTTCACTTATGCGAGCTTCAACAAACAACAAAGAAAAATTGACTAAATATTTATTGGAGGCCAAGCAAAGACGCATCGAGCTTATTCATCCGGATATTAACCAAAGCGAAGAGAACTTTAAAGTAATTGATGAGCGCATATGTTTTGGATTCAACTCAATCAAAGGTGTTCGAAAAGATTTTATTGAACATATTTTATATGAAAGAAAAAAGCAGGGGAAGTTTCAAGACTTACTCTCATTCATCAATCGAATTGATGAAAGATGGAGAAAAGAACAATCTATACAACCGTTAATATATGCGGGATGTTTTGATCAATTAGAACAGAATCGTCACACGCTAATTGATTCATTAGAGTCAATACTTAACAGTGTAAATATGAGTCATGGGAACATTCAATTGTTTGAATCCCTGGCACCAAGAATTCACCAAAAAGAAGAGTACAGTATAGAAGAACTTTTGAAGCAGGAATTTGAAGTAACTGGTTTTTATTTATCTGGTCATCCGACAGATAAATATATGGACACAAGAAACAATAGTCAAGCTATTTATATAGCTGACTCATTAAATAACAAGACACATACGTACATCGTCGCTGTCCAAGAAGTGAAAAAAATCCAAACTAAAAGAGGTGAACCGATGGCCTTTTTAGAGGTTACTGATGCCTCAAAAGAAGCAACTTGCGTCTTATTTCCTGATGTTTATCGGAATTACTCAAAAGAATTAGTCAAAAATAGTATCTTTATTGTTCGGGGTAAAGCGGAATTCAAAAAAAACAAATGGAATATTTTAGTATCGAGCATGAATAGTCCTGAACTAATGAAAATGGGTAATGAGCATCAGTTATATTTGAGATTTGAAAATCTGAAACAGCAAGGGAATCAATTTACTGAAATATTAAAAGTATTAGAGGATGAAGTCGGTACTGTCGAAGTGATAGTGTATGATCAGGCGACAGATAGGAAAGAGAAATTGAAGCCTAAGTACAATTCAAACAAGCAGACAGCTAGCATTAAGAAAATTAAAGATATCTTAGGTGAAAACAACGTAATTTTAAAATAATTTTAAAAATTTAGCCTTATGTCCTTATTTTATAAGACAATCAGGAGAAAAAGTGATAAGATAATAGATGTATGTAATCAAATGATGATTTAAGGTTAGTTGAGTAATGAGCATATTCTTTACTCAATGTGTTTTACATATCTTTGCTAAATCATTTAGTGAGTGTGGAAATAAAATTTGCATTGAAGGTGGATATAACATGAAAAGAATTGGAGTACTTACAAGTGGAGGAGATGCTCCGGGCATGAATGCAGCTATCCGGGCTGTCGTCCGAAAAGCACTTTACGAAGGAATGGAAGTTTACGGCGTGAATTATGGTTTTGCCGGACTTGTAGTGGGAGATATCAGAAAGCTTACACAAAGAGACGTTGGAGATATGATTCAACGCGGAGGAACTTTCTTATATTCTGCACGTTATCCTCAATTCGCAACACAAGAAGGTCAGTTGAAAGGCATCGAACAACTCAAACGTTTCGGTATCGAAGGGTTAGTAGTTATAGGTGGAGATGGTTCTTACAGAGGAGCTCAAGCTCTCTCTAAACATGGTTTCCCATGCGTGGGTGTACCTGGAACGATCGACAATGATATACCTGGAACAGATTATACTATTGGATTCGATACAACTATCAATACCGTACTCGATGCACTTGATAGAATCAGAGACACTGCAACTTCTCACGTGCGTACTTTTGTCATTGAAGTAATGGGAAGAGATGCTGGAGATATCGCTTTATGGTCGGGTGTCGCTAGTGGAGCAGAGCAAATCATCATTCCTGAAAAAGGATTTGATATCACTGATGTTGCAGAAAACATTCGTGAAGGTCGAGAAAAAGGCAAAAAACATTCCATCATAATCTTGGCTGAAGGAGTAATGGACGGTAAAGAATTTGCTGATAAACTAGACGCTATCGATAATTTCCATGTTCGAGTAACAGTGTTAGGTCACGTCCAAAGAGGCGGATCACCAACAGCCAGAGATAGAGTGCTTGCTTCTCAACTTGGAGCTAAAGCTGTTGAAGCATTAAAAGAAGGCCGTGGTGGAGTTTGCGTCGCTATATATAAAGAAGAACTTATTGTGCGAGATATTGTTGAAACGCTTGACAATATGAAACACACACCTAACTTAGATTTATATAAACTTAATGAAGAGATTTCAAACTAATTGATTTTATAATGAGGGTCAGAAAAACGTCCCTCTGTTTCAACTGAGGGATGAATCTAGATTAAGATACCTGATTTTGTTATTATATAACCAGTAGCTAATGGCGATAGTGAAGTCAGTTTCTACTGAAAAACTAACTTTTGGCTCGGAACGAGCCTTGGTCAAACAGCCTAAACTGCCGTCTACAAGATGAAACACCACGCGGACAAGTTTTAGGCGTTACCAGAAGCTCGGTACTTCAGTGCCGATGTAGTTCACATAGGTCATTAACTTTAAGTCATCATTATATTAAAAAAAATATTAAATAGGAGAGTTAAAGTATGAAAAAAACTAAAATCGTATGTACCATAGGTCCTGCAAGTGAATCGTTAGAAACATTAGAAAAATTAATTGAAGCAGGAATGAACGTTGCCCGTTTGAATTTTTCACATGGTGATCATGAAGAACATTTAAACCGCATCAAAAATATCCGCATCGCTTCTGAAAAAACCGGTAAAATGGTGGCCATCATGTTGGATACAAAAGGTCCTGAAATAAGAACCCATAACATGAAAGACGGCGCTATCACTTTGACTAAAGATGAAACAGTACGAATTTCCATGTCAGAGGTTGAAGGAACTAAAGAAAAATTCTCAGTCACTTATACTGATTTGATCAATGATGTCACACCTGGTTCAAGTATATTATTAGATGATGGACTAATTGATTTATTAGTTACTGATATCGAACATGACAAAGGTATCATCGTGACGACAGCACAAAATACAGGCGTATTAAAAAACAAAAAAGGTGTTAACGTACCTGGCGTATCTGTTAACTTACCGGGCTTAACTGAAAAAGATCGTGCAGACATCCACTTTGGACTAGAAAACAATATTGACTTTATTGCAGCCTCTTTTGTCAGACGTACATCTGACGTTTTAGACATTAAGGAGATCCTAGAAAAACAAGGTAAAATGCATGTTCAGATCATTCCTAAAATCGAAAACCAGGAGGGTGTCGATAACCTGGAAGAAATTTTGTCTATTGCTGACGGTTTAATGGTCGCTCGTGGTGATTTAGGTGTGGAAATACCAACTGAAGATGTGCCGATCGTTCAAAAACGTATGATCGCAATGTGTAACAATGCCGGCAAACCAGTTATTACTGCAACACAAATGCTAGACTCTATGCAAGCAAACCCACGTCCAACTCGAGCAGAAGCATCAGACGTTGCCAATGCTATCTTTGATGGAACAGATGCTATCATGCTTTCTGGTGAGACAGCAGCTGGGGATTATCCGGTAGAATCAGTACAAACAATGTATAACATCGCTGTACGTACTGAAGCAGCTTTAATCAACCAGGATGCCTATGCACTTAAAGCTTATGACAGAAATGACATGACAGAAGCAATTGGACAAGCTGTCGGACACACAGCCAAGAATTTAAATATTCATACTATTGTTGCAGCAACTGAATCAGGACACACAGCGCGTATGATTTCTAAGTTCAGACCTAAAGCTGATATCCTGGCTGTTACATTTAGTGATGAGACTGCTAGAGGCTTGGCTCTGCAATGGGGTGTGCAACCAACCGTTACAGAAAAACCAGCTTCAACTGATGATATGTTCAATCTAGCTACTCAAACAACAGTTGAAAAAGGATTTGCTAAAGAAGGCGACTTGATTATCATTACTGCTGGTGTACCAGTTGGAGAACGTGGCACAACAAACGTTATGAAGATTCAATTAATTGGATCAAAATTAACAAGTGGTCAAGGTGTTGGCTCTGAATCAGTTATAGGTAAAGCTGTTGTAGCTGAAACTGCTGAGGAAGCAATCGAACGTGCTATTGAAGGCGGCATTTTAGTTGTTAAGAGTACAGACAAAGATTATCTTCCAGCAATTGAAAAATCTGCAGCTATCGTAGTAGAACAAGGTGGATTAACATCACATGCAGCCGTTATCGGAATTGCAATGGGAATCCCAGTGATTGTTTCTGCTGAAAATGCAACAGCATTGATCGAACAAGATGAATTGATTACTGTAGATGCTCGACGTGGTATTATCTACCGTGGCGCAACAACAGCAATTTAATTAAATGATGAAATATAGTTAAATAAGTTATGAATGAGACAATGATTGATAGAATTCGTAGGATTGATGTTCTTGAGCATCTTCGAAATGACATTCAATCATTGTCTCATTTTTTTGTTTTATAATTATTAGTAATGAGAAGGAGATTAACATGAATATAGACTTAGCAACAGAAATAACAGCTATCGTTACAGATGTAAATGAAGAAGAAGCATTTGTTCAAAAAAATGGTGTAACCTATAAAGTACTCTCAGAAGATGATGTATCTATTGGCGATACTTTAAAAGGGTTTGTTTATATCGATAAGCAGGATCAGGCTGTGTTTTCTACAGTTATACCCGAAATCAATAAAGAAACATTTGGATGGGGAACAGTTGTCAAAGTAAACCGTACTTTAGGTGTGTTTGTAGACGTTGATTGGCAAGATAAAGATGTTGTCGTATCAATCGATGATTTACCCGCTGAAGGACGCCTTTGGCCAAAAGAAGGAGACCAGCTTTACCTTTCAATAAAAGTAGACAACAAAGATCGTATCTGGGGTAATTTAGCTGATGAAGAAAAATTCTTTGAAGATTATGTAGAAGGCACGAAACAAATGCAAAATGAAAACGTAACGGGCATTGTTTTCCATTTGAAGAAAACGGGCACTTACGTAATTACTGAAGATAAATATATTCTGTTTGTTCATCCGAGTGAGCAGGATAAAGAGCCGAGATTAGGTCAAGAAGTTTCTGGTCGAGTCATTGGTTTAAGAGAAGATGGGGTACTTTATACTTCTATGCAACCAAGAGCTCATGAGGTTATTGATGACGATGCGATGATGCTGCTGGAAATGTTGAAACGTTCTGAAGATCATAGCATTCCTTTCCACAACAAAACAGATCCTGAGCTAATAAAAAAACAATTTAACATCAGCAAGGGACAATTCAAGCGGGCAGTTGGTCGTTTAATGAAACAAGGTTTAGTCACGCAAGACGAGACTGGAACTAAATTGATTGAGGTTCCTTTAGAGGATTAAGAATTAGGTTGAGACTTTGATCATATTATTTTATACTTATTCTAATAAGGATTAGGTATAATCAATTTATAGATAAGAATCAATTCAATCTAAGGGAGTTCAGCATGAAAAAATTAGACTCTTCATTTAAAGTTATCAGGAAAAAGTTACATGAGGCAGGTTTTAAATTGACCCCTCAAAGAGAATTGACTGTCGAAGTGTTACTTGAAAAAGAAAAAGATCATTTGAGTGCCGAAGAAGTGTATCTTCTAGTTAAATCTAAGAATGCAAGCATTGGGTTAGCTACTGTCTACCGAACACTTGAAATTTTAACGGAACTGCAAATTATCAACAAACTAACTTTTCAAGACGGTATCGCCCGTTATGATTTGAATATGAACGAGGATAAACATCAGCATCATCATTTACTGTGTTTAAAATGTGGGAAAATTGAAGAAGTGAAAAATGATATGCTTTTGGAAATTGAAATGGAAATAGAAAAAGAATATCAGTTTATTGTAAAAGATCATAGACTGACTTTCCATGGCATATGTAACGAGTGTGCCAAGAATCAATTGGGTTGAATGAGGATGATTGTATGTTAAATCTTGAACCGTTTGATGACTATATTGTCTTTTTGAAAATCGAAAAAGGATTGGCAAACAATACAGTTAGCAGTTATCAAAGAGACATTGGACAATATATTGATTATCTCAATAAACATAAAATAAAATCGTGGAAGGAGATAGATCGCTATCTCCTTCTCGATTATTTTAGTGAACAGAAAGCACTCAAGAAAGCAGATAATACGATCATTCGTATGTTTTCAAGTGTAAGAAAATTTCACCAGTACTTAAAACAAGAAGGATACGCAGAGGAAGACCCTATGCTGTACGTGAAAACACCAAAAAAAGCAGATTCTTTACCCAAAATAGCATCCATGCAGCAAATAGATCAATTACTGCAAACACCGGATACGACAAAGCCTTTAGGCATAAGAGATCGTGCTATTTTAGAAGTCATGTACGCAACCGGACTAAGAATTACAGAATTAATTGAGCTGACAACGAATGACGTCCATTTATCGATGAAACTCATACAGATCGTTGGTAAAGGAAACAAAGAGCGATTGATCCCAATAGGCGATTTGGGCTGTAAGTGGTTAGATTATTATATGATGACAACGAGACCAAAACTGTTAGAAAAAGCTTCACAAGAGACTTCTGTCATATTCTTGAATTCTCGTGGAAGACCGTTGAGCAGACAAGGCGTATGGAAAAAAATAAAACAACATGCTCAAAAAGCGGGACTGAAAAAATCGATAACTCCCCATACTCTGAGACACTCATTTGCTACACATTTACTCGAAAATGGAGCAGATTTAAGAATTGTACAAGAGCTTTTGGGTCATGCGAATGTTTCAACAACACAAATATACACGCATATTACCAAACATCGACTCAAAGATGTTTATTCTACTTACCATCCTAGAGCTTAATGAATTAAATGAGTAAAGTCTAAAAGATTATTCATAAAAGGGCTAAATACAGCGCCATTCTTGCATTATTAAGCGTACTCATTTATTCTGAATGAAAGAGATAATATAAGGAGGAAAAAAATCATGAATTTTGATCGTATACATTTAGTTGTTTTAGATTCTGTAGGCATTGGTGAAGCGCCGGATGCTAAAGAATTCAATGATGAAGGGGCTCATACTTTAGGACATATTGCTGAAGAAGCAGGCTTAAATGTCCCTCATATGCAATCACTCGGTTTAGGAAATATTGCTCCGTTAAAAGGCATTGCGCCGGTTGATTCTACTAAAGGATACTTTACTAAACTGGAAGAAAAATCAGTAGGGAAAGATACGATGACAGGGCACTGGGAATTAATGGGACTACATATTAAAACCCCATTCAGAGTATTTCCAGATGGTTTCCCGGAGGATTTGATCAAAAAAATCGAAGAACATACAGGCAGAAAAATAATAGGCAATAAACCAGCATCTGGCACTGAAATCCTTGAAGAACTCGGTGAACATCAAATGGAAACTGGGGACCTGATTGTTTATACGTCTGCAGATCCTGTACTGCAAATTGCAGCACACGAAGATGTGATTCCTCTGGAAGAACTCTATGATATTTGTGAGTATGTTAGAGAGATTACAAAAGAAGATCCGTACATGATTGGACGCATCATTGCTCGTCCTTATTTGGGTAAACCCGGAGATTTCGCACGCACCAGCAACCGACACGACTATGCTTTAAGTCCGTTTGGCGACACAGTATTAGATTTTCTTAAGGAAGACGGAAAAGACGTTATTGCTGTCGGCAAGATCGACGATATCTTTAATGGAAAAGGTATCACAGAATCTGTGCGTACAAAATCCAATATGGATGGTGTCGATAAATTGTTGGATGTCATGAAAAAAGATTTTAATGGGATAAGTTTTACCAACCTGGTTGATTTTGACGCGTTATATGGTCACCGTAGAAACGTGGAAGGTTACCGCGATGCCTTGGAAGCCTTCGATGCCCGCTTACCTGAAATCTATGATGCCTTGAAAGAGAATGATCTTCTGATCCTTACAGCTGACCACGGGAATGACCCGACAGCCCCAGGAACCGATCACACGAGAGAGTACGTGCCACTTTTGATTTCTTCACCTAAGTTTGAAAAAGGTGAAGAATTGCCTCAGGGCTTGTTCGCAGATATCAGTGCCACGATTGCTGAAAATTTCGGTGTCAAAAACACTGGATTCGGCAATAGTTTTTTGAACAAGTTAAAATAAATCGTTAAAAGGAGAATGAATGAATGACTGACAATTATACTCTAGCAATTGAAAAAGCAACGGCTTATTTAAGAGAAAAAGGAATTGAAATGCCTGAAATCGGACTGATTTTAGGTTCTGGCTTAGGGGAACTGGCAAATGAAGCTGATAATGCCATAGCTGTTCCTTATGAAGATATTCCAGGATTTCCAGTGTCTACCGTTGAAGGCCATGCAGGCCAATTGGTTTACGGTGACTTAGGCGGTAAGAAAGTATTAGCGATGCAAGGTCGTTTCCACTACTATGAAGGTTACTCAATGAAAGAAGTGACATTTCCAGTTAGAGTGATGAAAGCTTTGGGCGTAGAATCACTTGTAGTTACAAACGCTGCCGGAGGGGTCAACAAAAACTTTACACCAGGCGATTTGATGATTATCACTGATCATATCAACATGGTTGGATTGAATCCATTACACGGACCAAATGACAATACTCAAGGACCCCGATTTACTGATATGAGTCATGCCTATGACAAAGAGTATCAGGGTATGATTGAAGATGTCGCGAAAGAGCTAAACGTTACTATCCAAAAAGGTGTCTATATGGGCATGTCCGGACCAACCTATGAAACACCTGCAGAAGTTCGTATGGTGCGCACGTTAGGTGGAGATGCAGTAGGCATGTCAACAGTTCCTGAAGTGATCGTGGCAAATCATGCCGGCCTCAGAGTAGCAGGAATTTCTTGTATAACGAACTATGCTGCTGGTATGCAGGAAAGTTTAAATCATGATGAAGTGGTAGCAGTAACCACTCGAGTAAGAGAAACATTTAAAACTTTAGTTAAATCAGTCATTTCAAATTTATAGTTGAGGGTTGAGAGAAAGAGCGAAAGTTTTAGACTTTCGCTCTTTCTCTGTCTGTAAATCATGATCCGTTTGATTTTTACTTGATAAATAGGTATGATTGTCATGAATGAATTTCTTTCGTTGTGAACGATTAACTTATAAGAAAAGTGGGAAAAGATGAATAAAGATAATTACAGTAAAAGATTAATGAGTAATATGGAAATCAATACGCACAATCACTTGGTTATTGACGGTGTGGATACGATAGACCTTGTAGATAAATACGGGACACCCCTTAATGTCTATGATATTTCTTTAATAAAAGAAAAAATCAATACGTTTAAAGAAGCGTTTAAAAATTACGAAAATAAAACGCAGGTTGCCTATGCCAGTAAAGCTTTTTCGTCGCTGGCATTATACGAAATATTAGCAAAAGAAGATGTATCGTTGGATGTTGTTTCGGGTGGAGAGTTGTTTTTGGCCATACAAGCCGGATTTCCTAAGGAACGCATTCACTTTCATGGTAATAATAAATCATACGATGAACTAAATACCGCTATTCAAGAAAATATCGGATGCATAGTGATCGATAATTTTTATGAAATTGATATGGTTGAAGAATTAACTAATAAACATCATCAAGTAATGGATGTTCTTATTCGTGTAGCACCAGGTGTGGAAGCACACACGCACGAGTATATTACGACAGGACAGGCGGATTCTAAGTTCGGATTTGACTTAGCCTCAGGACAAGTTGAAAAGGCAATTGCAAAGATAAAATCAGCTGATAATATAAATAGTATTGGCTTACATGCTCATATTGGATCTCAAATTTTTGAAGTCGATGGGTATCAAGTAGTTATTGAAAAACTTTTAGCGAAAGCAAAAGAGTGGAAAAAAACATTTGGTTTTAACTTGGATGTACTTAATGTTGGTGGAGGTTTTGGTATACGCTATACTGAAGCAGATACGCCACTTCCTTTAGATGACTACGCCGAAGCTATAATGAATGCCGTAAGAAAACAGGCTAAATTAAATGAACTAGCTCTTCCGGAAATTTGGATCGAACCAGGTAGAAGTATCGTAGGAGAAGCTGGCACAAGTTTGTATACGGTAGGAAGTCAAAAAAACATTCCTGCAATCAGAAAATATGTTTCAGTAGATGGAGGAATGGCGGATAATATAAGACCCGCACTTTACCAAGCTGAGTATACTGGAGTGTTGGCAAATAGAGTCAACGAGAATAGTGAAGAGAAAGTATCCATTGCCGGAAAAGCATGTGAGAGTGGAGACATGTTGATATGGGATATTACGTTACCTCAACCTACTCAAAAAGATGTTTTAGCAATATTTAGTACCGGTGCATACGGTTATTCTATGGCGAGCAACTATAATCGCTTACCCCGACCTGCAGTGGTATTCGTAGAAAAGGGTAAAGACTTTTTAGCGATCAAGAGAGAAACAGTTCAAGATTTTTTGAAATTAGAAAATAGTATCGAAAATTGGTAATAAAACAGGAGGACTTTCATGCTCGTCATATATAAAGCTGATTATCAGAAAATAACGATGGGATTATTGTCTTACGTTCCTGATTTAAAAGAAACAAGTCGGCTAACAAAAGAAATGGAATGGTACAGTCAAGAAAATAATCGACAGCTTTTCTTATGGAAAAGTGAAGAAACAGGCGATTTGGCTGGCGTTATTGGCATTGAAGAAGACGAAGAAATGGTCCTTTTAAGACACATCGCCGTGAACCCATCTTATCGTGAAGAAGGCATGGCATACAGAATGCTAAACGCTCTGTCAAAACAATGCTCACCAAAACGAATTGTTGGAACACTGGAAACAGCATCTATTTTAACTAAGTGGCAGAAGGCTTAGTTAATTAATATGACATTGTAAAGTAGGAAACTGAATGAGCGATAAATGGAAAGTTAACTTAGATATCTTTGAAGGACCTCTTGATCTGCTGCTGCATCTTATCAACAGGATGGAGATTGATATTTACGACATACCGATCAAAGAAATAACTGGACAATATCTAAATTATTTGCATGCCATGCAGATGCTCCAACTTGACGTGGCTGGTGAATATTTAGTTATGGCGGCAACCCTTATGTCAATAAAAAGTCAATTACTGCTTCCGAGAAATGAATCTTGGGAAGAAGAGGGTGAAGAGTTTAATGTCGAAGAAGATTCCATTGAAAAACTACAACAGAAACTCTTGGAATATCGGAAGATCAAGTATGTGTCGACTAAATTAAATGAAAAACGTGAAAGTCGTGAACAGTATTTTTCCAAACCACCTGAGGACTTAACACACTTCCAACAGTTTATCCCTCTCGAAACAGGGGATTTAGAATTAAGTGATTTGATTGGAGCGTTCGGTGAACTTTTCAAAAGAAAAGAATGGCTGGATCCTACTCCAAATACGATCGATTTAGAAGAAATCACAGTTAATGAAAAAATAGAATGGTTAGAAAAAAAGATATCCTCAAGTATACAAGCGGTACCTTTTAGACTTTTGTTCACTAAACCGACAAAAAAAGAGTATGTTGTCACTTTCTTAGCCTTACTAGAGATGATAAAAGAAAATAAAGTGGCAATCCAGCAATCTGAAAGTTTTGGTGAAATTTTTCTATCTAGTGTAAAACAGGGAAAGAAAGGATTAGGTGAGCAAAATGAATGAATTTGCTGCATACGAGGCCTTGTTGTTCGTGGCCGGTGAAGATGGAATGACGCTATACAACTTGGCTCAATTGACTAAATCCACCCCTGACCACGTTAAAGTATGCCTTGAAGACCTATCAGAACGATATTTAAATGAAGAAAGTAGTGGCTTGAAATTAATAGAAACGGCTGAAACCTATCGTTTAGTTACAAAAAAAGAATTTTCAGCCGTGATAGAGCATTATGCAAAATCTCCTCTAATTAAAAAGTTGAGTAAAGCCTCGATTGAAACATTAGCTGTTATTGCATATAAACAACCCATTACTCGGATGGAGATAGAAGATATCAGGGGCGTGCAGTTATCATCAAGCCTACATAAATTAAAATTAAGAAATTTAATCTATGAAATTGGCCGAATTGATGCGCCAGGACGACCAGCAATCTACGGAACAACAGATTACTTTTTAGATTATTTTGGATTAAATGATTTAACGGAACTACCAGAGTTAGAAGTTGAAGAACAAATAGAAAATCAAAGTTTGTTTAGCGAAGAATTAGAATTTTAAAGGGGATTATTATGGAACGTCTACAAAAAGTAATGGCACATGCAGGAATAGCTTCTAGAAGAGGATCAGAAAAACTGATTAAAGAAGGCAAAGTTAAAGTGAATGGGAAAGTAGTTACGGAGATGGGTTTAAACGTGAGCAACGATGATACCATTGAAGTAAACAGCATGCCTATTAGTAAAGAACAAAAGTTATATTTCCTGTTAAATAAACCCAGAGGTGTTATCTCAAGTGCAGACGATCCCAAAGGAAGAAAAACAGTTGTGGACTTTTTCTCACATATTGAACAGCGTATCTATCCGGTTGGCCGTTTAGATTATGATACAACAGGCGTACTTTTATTAACGAATGATGGAGAACTGACTAACCAGCTGACCCATCCGAAATATGGTGTCGAAAAAACATATATAGCTAAAGTGACAGGTTTAATTAATAAAGGAGCCATCGCTAAATTAGAAAAAGGCTTGAATATAGATGATTATAAAACAAGACCTGCTAAAGCAAGAATTATCGATATCGATCCTAGAAAAAATATCAGCATGGTTGAATTGACTATCCATGAAGGTAAAAATCATCAGGTGAAAAAAATGCTTAAAACTGTTGGTTTTCCAGTCGAAAAATTAAACAGAGATAAATATGGCTTTTTAACAACAGAAGGTCTTCAATCGGGAGAATGGCGTCAACTTAAAACTTTTGAAGTAAATAAATTAAAAGAACTTGTAAAGGAATAACTCCTAAGAGTGAATATGTTGGCAGAAACAGATTTCGTTCGTTATAATGGATTTATATATGAGCTTTGCTGAAAGAGTTTAATACTAGCAATGACTAAAGTATGAATTAGAGGAGTGTCTAAACGTGACTGAAGAGACTAATCAAGATGACAAAAAGAAATTGCTAGTAGTTGATGATGAAGATAGAATCAGAAGACTACTAAAAATGTATTTAGAAAAAGCGGATTACAGTATCGAAGAGGCCGAACATGGAAAAAAAGCATTAGAAATGGCTTTAGAAAATGATTATGATCTCATTCTTTTAGATGTAATGATGCCAGAAATGGATGGGCTTGAAGTAGCTGAAGAAATCAGAAAAGAAAAAGACACACCGATTATGATGCTCACAGCTAAGGGAGAAGAATTAAACCGTATTCAGGGATTTGAAGCGGGTGTTGATGATTATATCGTCAAACCATTTAGTCCTCGCGAAATAGTACTGCGTGTGGCGGCTATATTGAAACGGACTAAAAGTGATACTCCCAGTGGCACTAATGGGGACATATCGGACACATTGACTTTACCTCATTTAGAAATTGATAATGATTCTAGAAGAGTCACTGCCGATGGTCAGCCGGTTAATTTAACTCCAAAAGAATATGATTTGCTCCATTATCTAATGTCTTCTCCAGATCAAATATTTGGTCGAGAACAATTACTCAGAGAAGTGTGGAAATATGAATTTTTTGGAGATTTAAGAACAGTAGATACACACGTTAAAAGATTAAGAGAAAAACTTAAAAAAGAATCAGATGTCGCTTCTAAAATGATTGAAACAGTATGGGGTCTAGGCTATAAATTGAATTCCTATCCTGATGACGAAGAGGAGTAATTGTATGAAATTAAATGTAGTGGCAATCAAAATTTGGCTCATTACGTTTGGAATTGCCCTGTTATCTTTCGTCATTACGACTATATTTTATGGTGTCTTTTATTCTCAACAAATCAAAGATAATTATATGAATGAATACGAACAGATTATTATAAATGTGGAGCGCCTTGCATTAGCGGATCCACATTTTTTATTGGAAAATATCGAAGAAATCAATGATTTCCATTCACATATAAACTTTGCATTATTATTGGATGACACCTATTCTTCTAATGACGAAGAGTGGCTATTACCTT
The DNA here is from genome assembly GCF_049389645.1 of Alkalibacterium sp. f15. Lineage (GTDB taxonomy): Bacteria > Bacillota > Bacilli > Lactobacillales > Carnobacteriaceae_A > Alkalibacterium. The sequence goes on along the minus strand of NZ_CP186540.1, from coordinate 195,377 downwards.
TTGCAGAAGAAGAAAAAGAGAGCATGGCAAACAAACCAGGAGTCATGGATAACATTGAATCTAACGAGCGGGTACAAATTCGTTCTGATTTACTTAAAGCGTATGAAACAAATATTCCACATGTTTTTCATATTCAACCCACAGAAATCGACGGAGAAGATGCTCTATTTTATTCTTATGGAGATCTGTCCTTTCTTGTTAATATAGAAAGACGCATGAGCTATTTATTAACTGGTTTGATTATTGCCCACTTGTTGGCTGCGCTATATTATTATTTGTATTTAAAACGTAATGTATCAGAGCCGATAAATGCTATGACGAACATAGCTTTTGATTTTGCTCGAGATGATTTCAGCCACCAGCTACCTATTGCGGGTCGTGATGACTTAGCCGAACTTGCCATGGCTATGAATAAAATGGGGCATTCTCTTGAAACGAATCGAACCGTGGTCAAGCAAGAAAAAGAATTATTAAGCCATATTTTAGAAAACGTTGAAACTGGCATTATATATTACGATATTGATAAAACGTTGTTATTATCTAACCCTGTGGGAGACTTGTTCTTAACTCAATACCAGGTCGAAGAAGCTAACTTCTCTAGCCATGATAAATTTGTTGATATTGATGAAAAATTAAACGAAGTGATCAACAATAAATCATCGGTGGAGTTTACTATTGAAATGGAAGAAACTTTTTATGTGGTGACCATCCTACCTCTGATGGAATCTGACAGTAGTGAACTTAGAGGCTTAGTGGTCTCAACCAAAGATTTAACGAAAGAACATCGATTAGATAGAATGAGAGTAGATTTCATTAATAATATCTCACATGAATTACGTACACCGCTGGTTATGGTCCAGGGTTACAGTGAAGCGATACTAGATGATGTTGCTGAAAGTGTTGAAGAGAAAAAAGAGATGGCTCAAATTATTCGAGATGAATCTCAAAGAATGAATCGAATGGTAAACGAGATGCTTGATTTATCTCGGATGGAAGCCGGATATATAGAATTACAAAAATCTGAAGTCAATCTCAACAGTTATTTAAGAAACCTGTTGTTCCGTTTCGATAATATGGCGAGTGATGCTGAAGTGTCACTACAAATGGAAACTCCTAAAGAAACTGTTCATCAAATGATTGATAAAGATAAGATGGACCAGGTCTTTGTCAATATCATCAACAACGCGATAAGACACACAAGCATCACTGACAAAGAAGAAAAAATAGTCACGCTTCAATTACTTAAAGAAGAGAAGCTTGATGAAGTTGTTATGATTGTAAAAGATACAGGGACAGGGATTCCGGAAGACGATTTACCCTATATTTTTGACCGTTTTTTCAAAGCGGACAAATCTCGAATTAATTACGCATCTAATACTAATGGAACAGGAATCGGCTTATCGTTAGTTAAGAATATCGTTGAAGCACATGGAGGATTTATCGAAGTTGAGTCATCAATGAATGTAGGATCTTCTTTTATTATTCATATACCAATGAACCAGGATGATTAAATCCGTAAACTCGTAATTTGATATAGACTTGACTTGTTCAACCCAGACGGTATAATTAGTTATGAAAACAATATAATATATGATTCATCTTCAGGGGCAGGGTGTAACTCCCGACCGGTGGTAAAGTCCACGAGCGATTAAAATTGCTGAACTGGTTAGATTCCAGTACCGACAGTAAAGTCTGGATAAAGAAGATGGAGCTTTTTGACTGAACATAAAACTGTCTAATGCTCTATTTGTCACCTGAAGTAGGGGGATAAATAGAGTTTTTTTACCCTTTTACTTCTGGTGACACTGACATAGTTGTGTTCAGAGAAGTTCACCCTCAGTAGGATGAATCCTTTTAGGAGGATTTATTATGTCAAACAGCAAGACGAAGAAATTAGTTGGCGTTGCTATGTTAGCATCATTAGCATGGGTGATTTCACTGTTGTCATTCCCAGTCCTTCCCGGCTCACCCTTTTTAAAAGTCGATTTTAGTGATCTAGCAGTACTGTTCGGCATGTATGTTTATGGTCCGGTTGCCGGCATTACCATTGCTTTTATACGTTCACTGCTATCCTACGCACAAAAAGGTGGGGAAATGGGATTTCCAATCGGAGATACAGCTGCATTTATTGCGACGGTCTCTTATACACTGCCTATATATTTCATACTAATAAAATATGGTGCGACATTAAAAGATAGAATAGTTGGTATTTTCAGCTCAACGCTATCATTAACAGTTGTCATGTCGGTTTTGAACTGGTTGGTCATTGCTCCAGCATATATCGCGGTTATGGGATTTGATGTTGGACCGATGCGGACTTATTTAATGCTGGCTGTTGTGCCATTCAACCTGATTAAAGGTATATTGGTCGGCATTGTTTTTTATGTCGCTTTTGCTAAAATGAAACCATGGTTAGATAAAACGAAGAAAAAATTTCAGAAAAAGCGCAGTCAATCACTGGCTGTTAATGAAACGAATTAACCCGTAATATTATTGACGAGAGAATAATTAATAGCAGGGAATCTTTTTCCAGCCGTTATTTATTCTCTTTTTGTTGTCAATAAACTCATATTTAAGGGTTATTGCATCTGATAATAATGATATAATTGAAGCGACAATACATTTTGAAATTCAGAGGAGTGAGATCAAGTTGACTGACGATTTTCTAGCAAACTATATATTGAGTTTATTTAACAAAAATACTATAGTAACAATTAAACAATTGAGTCTCATTGCAAGTGGAAAACGGACCCCCTCTGTTTTATTCAATGTAGAAAAAAATAAGTTGTATGCTTTATTTGCACTCTTTCCAGAGCTCTCAATAAAAGATTGGGAAAGGATCATTCATTTACTTATAGCTCAACAGTGCATAATGATTGCCGATGATCATTTAAAAATTACGCCAGTGGGTCTAAAAGAAAAAGAAAATTTCAAGAAAGATTTTCCTTTTATAAACAATTTAGATCAGTTACGCTATGCAACTACGAAACAACTCTTTTGGAGTCGTTTTATTTTCATTACTCAAATATTTTCTGAATACAGTTATCAAAACAAAGACTACGTGCCGTATTTATCGAATTTAGATAATCAGTTAAGTATAAAAAAATGGTTAGTTGGATACGGAAAAGCAATGGATGAATTGACTTTAATGTGGTTTGAAGAGTTGAATGCATTGCTCCGATCGTTTTCGACTGATCACTCAAATTTTATTGCAGGTCACTTTGTTGGACATAACATTAACGGAAGCACAAGCCGTCAGATCCAAAACACTCACGACTTATCGACTGAACACTATAAAGTTTTAATTGATCAGCTAAGTTATAAAATAGCCCTACGAGACGAGAATTCATTTCCTCTAATTTCTTCGTTATGGAAACATACGTATAAAGATAGTGATGAGGGGTTGAGTCATAGTGTCTGGATTTCAAAAAAAATGCTTGGAAAAGGAATTAGCTTAAATGAAGTAGCCAAAAGACGAAAACTGAAAGACAATACTATCAAAGAGCACATACTTGAATGTGTTTTAATAGAAGATTGGCCATATTACAAACAGTATATTTCTGCTACCCACTATACAGAGCTGCATTCTTTATTCGAATCAAAACAGGTCTCGACATATGCTGAAGCGAAGACAATTATAGAGGGTTTAGATTTTTTTTCATATCGCTTAATTGAAATTGAAAGGATCAGACAGAATGACTAAAAATCTAGAAAAACAGATGTACAAAATGTTAAATATGCGATTTGGTCACTCTACGTTCAGGCCAGGTCAGAAAGAAGCCATTGAAGCTGCCTTGGAGGGTGAACATTCGCTAGTCATGTTACCGACAGGAAGTGGGAAATCCTTATGTTATCAACTTCCGTCATATTTCATGTCGGGTGCAACTTTAGTGGTCTCTCCTTTATTATCATTAATGCAAGATCAAGTGGAAATGATGAAAAGAAATGGCGAGAAGTCGGTTGTTGCATTGAATAGTTTTATGTCTCAAAAAGAAAAAAGATTGATAATTAATAATTTAGATTCCTTCAAGTTTATATTTATGTCTCCTGAAATGTTACAGCACGATAGAATAATAGCTCATTTGAAAAACATTGAATTATCTTTGCTGGTGGTGGATGAGGCCCACTGCATTTCGCAATGGGGCATGGACTTCCGACCGGATTATCTTAAACTAGGTGAGATCAGAAAGAAATTAGATGAACCGCTCACCATGGCTCTAACTGCTACGGCTATAGAAAAAGTTAGAAATGAGATTATTGAAAATTTAAATATTCAATCTAATGTTAAAGAAATTATTTATTCGGTGAATCGTCCTTCCATACAAATGCGAGTACAGTTATGCAAAGGGGACAAAGAGGTCAGATTGATTCAGGCTATTAATGAGTTCAAGAGTGCCGGGATCATTTATTTTTCAAGTAAAAAAATTGCTGACGCTATGGCAGAAAAAATTCGACAGACAACGACTTTTTCTGCAGAAAGCTACCATAGTGACATAGAAGCAGAAGACAAGAAGAAAATCCAGGCACAATTTCTTCATAATAATCTGGACATTATTTGTGCTACGAGTGCATTTGGTATGGGAATCGATAAACCGGACATAAGATTTGTGATTCACTATCATATGCCTGCTAATCCAGAGATGTATTTACAGGAAATTGGTCGAGCAAGTAGAGATAAAAATGGAGGAGTAGCCTTATTACTATACGAGAGTGGTGATGAGTTTCTTCAAATGAGATTACAACAAGATACTTTTCCCAGTAACGATGAGCTTTCATTCGCTTATGCCCATCCCAAATCCCTAGAGTTACTAAAGGATGATAGTAAAAGTAGACTTGCAGATTACTTTATAAAACAAAACATCGATATAGAGAACGCACATCACCTTATAGAAGAGCGCATTATCTATAAGAAAAAGCAGTTGAGCATCATGGTGGAGTATGCATTGACGACGGGGTGTAAAAGAGAAACATTACTTAATTACTTTGACGAAGAATTAGAGGTTGATTCCAAGCAATGCTGTTCAAGTTGTCAGCCTCAATTATCACTTCCTTATGAAATAAACAAAGACTTTGATCATAAGAATAATAATAGTGAACGAACTTGGGAAATGGTCGTGAAAAAGTTATTTAATTTTACTGAGCAACCTAAAAAATAGCTCTATCTATGATATAATGAATACCAAATAGTATAAGAGGAGTTAAACTATGGGCAAAAAAGATCGTAAATCCATGGAAGAGCTTTGGTCAAAACGTTTTGACGAAGAAGCTGAGCATGCAGAAGATGAACCTTTATCAAGAAAAGCTAAACGTGAAAGAGAAAAAAGTATTTCTCCTATTTTAACTGTGACTTTGATATTTTTGGCTTTAATCATCATTTTGCCAATTTCTGCCTATTTATGGTGGTCAAGTATAGAGAGCTTGTCAGAGGAGCCAACAGGTCCATCGATTGAACAAGTAATGGATAATAATGACGATGATGAAGTTGAAGAACAACTAGAAGAAGACGAGGAAATTAACGATTCTGAGGATGATGAGTTGAATTTAGTAGACTCTGATGAAGAAGAATCCTCAGCTAATGTAGAAGCTGAAGAGGCCGATGAAAACTCAGATGATTCAGTTTCTAGTGGAGAAGAAGAGGATATTGAAGACTCAGTATCTGATGGGGCAGTGAGTGAGAATACTCCAGAAACAAATACACCTGATAACGCTCAAAACCAGGAAATTGAATCTAGCAATCAGTCAAATCAAGAAGAAAATATTGAAGAATCATCAGCGACAGCTGAGGCAGAGTCCACGCCGGAAAATGTACCAGCCGAAAATGTTAACTCGTATACTGTTAAATCAGGTGACAATATGTACCGTATTGCACTAAATCATGGAATGACAACAAATGAGTTGATGCAGCTGAATAACATTCAAGATGACACAGTACACATAGGGCAAGAGTTAAGAGTTGAATAATTTTATAAACGAAAGTGTGGAGAAAATGGAAAATAAAACATTAACCATAGCAATAGATGGGCCTGCATCTTCCGGCAAAAGTACAGTGGCTAAAAGAATTGCTTCTGAATTGAGTTTGATCTACGTAGATACAGGTGCAATGTACCGAGCCATAACTCTTGAGGCTTTGCAAAACAATATTAATATAAAAGATCAGCAAGCCTTGTTGAAATTATTAGAAGCAACAGAGATAACGTTTGAACCTAATGAAAAAGGTCAGACGGTATTTTCTAATGGTGTGGATGTGACGTATGAGATTAGAGAAAATAATGTCACTAATACGGTATCTGTCGTTGCAGCTCATCCAAAAGTGCGTCAATTGATGGTGGAACGTCAGCAAGCTATGGCGATGAATAATGGAGTTGTTATGGATGGTCGGGATATTGGAACGGTTGTATTACCCAATGCGGATCTAAAGATTTTTTTAGTTGCTAGTGTAAAAGAAAGAGCAGAAAGAAGACACAAGGAAAACGAAGAAAAAGGCATGTTTTCTGATTTAGAACAATTAAAAAAAGATATAGCAGAAAGAGATTATAAGGACACTACTCGAGAATCATCCCCCTTGAAACAAGCAGAGGATGCCATAAGAATAGACACGACTAAAATGTCTATTGATGAAGTAGTCAATCAGATAAAAAGTTTGATTAAATAATTGTAAAATGATTGATTTACGTAAGATAACATGTTTTAGTGGAAATTATATTACATATTATGTACAATTAGTCATGTAGGAATTATTGGTTTGGGAGGCAAATAATATGACAGAAGAAAACAGAGACAAATTAGATAATACAGAGGTAACTGAAGAGGAAGCAGTCGAAACAGCGAATGAGCAAGTTGAAGTAAATACCGCTAAAGACACTTCTCCTGAAGATGTTATGGTAGAAAACGAAGAAGCACAGGTGCAACCTGCTGTTGAATCAACGAATAATACATCTGAATCTATGTCAGATGTTATGAGAGATGTCGTTGATATTGCTCCTGGCGATTTGGTCAAAGGTGAAGTTTTAACTATTGACAATGAAAAACAAGTTATTGTTGGGCTTGGCGGCGGACAAGAAGGCGTCATTCCACCAAGAGAATTATCATCAGAGCGTTTTGATCATCCTACCGATATCGTATCTGTAGGCGACATCATAGATGTTGTTGTTTTAAGAGATATTCAAGATAAAGAACAAGGAAGCTTTGTTTTATCTAAAAAACGCGTAGATCAGCGTAAAGTATGGGAAGATTTGCAAGCTAAGTTTGACAATAACGAAACAATTGAAGCACCTGTGTCACATGTCGTTAAAGGTGGACTGACTGTTGATTTAGGTGTGAGAGGATTTGTTCCTGCATCACAAATAGATACGCATTTTGTTAGTGACTTAAACCAGTTTGAAGGCAACACATATACATTTAAAATTATTGAAATAGATCCTAAAGAGCGTCAACTCATCTTATCTCGTAAAGTTTTGCTTGAAAAAGAACATGCAGCAGAGAGAGAAGAAGCGTTAGCGAGTTTAGTAGAAGGATCTGTTGTTGAAGGTGAAGTCGTTCGCTTAACCAACTTTGGTGCTTTTGTAAATGTAGGCGGCGTTGATGGACTTGTTCATATTTCTGAAATTGCTCATGAACGTATCAACTCTCCAAAAGATAAATTATCTAAAGGTGATAAAGTAAACGTTAAAGTTCTCAAAGTAGATAAAGAACAAGAACGTGTGTCACTATCTATCAAAGAAACATTGGCCGGACCATGGGATAACATCGAAGATGAACTTCCAGCGGGTAGTGTTACAAAAGGTATAGTGAAACGAGTAACAGACTTTGGTGCATTTGTTGAAGTTAAACCCGGCGTTGAAGGACTTGTTCATATTTCTGAAATGGCTCATAAACATGTCGAAACACCTCATGAAGTTGTAGCTAAAGATGAAGAAATCGATGTTAAAGTTCTTAGTGTTAATCCTCAAGAAGAACGTATTTCATTAAGTATCAAAGCGTTAGAAGATAATCCGAATGAATCATCTGATAGTGAACAGCCAAAAAAAGCAAAAAAATCAAATTCTCAAAATAAACCTAATATTAAACAACCCTCATTACGTGAAGATGATGGAGATGGATCATTTACATTAGGGGAGCAAATTGGTGATCAACTTTCAGGATTCATGGACAACGACGAAGAGTAAATAATTAAACGGTATAATATACCGCACCCAACTGTAAGTAGGTGTCTTACCTATTTCAGTTGGGTGTCCTGTTTTTACAAAGTAGATTACAAAATAGAGAATGAAGGTGTTTTAGTGGTAAAACCAACTGTAGCAATTGTAGGTAGACCTAATGTAGGTAAATCAACAATTTTCAACCGTGTCGTAGGTGAACGCATCTCAATCGTTGAAGACACATCAGGCGTAACAAGAGACAGAATTTATGCAGATGCTGAATGGCTTGGGCGAGAATTTGCTCTTATTGACACGGGTGGTATTACGATGGAAGATGAACCACTCAGTGTGCAAATCAGGCAGCAAGCCCAAATCGCCATAGAAGAAGCTGATGTCATAATCATGATGACGAGTGTTAAAGAAGGTGTCACTTATGAAGATGAACAGGTCGCGCCAATTTTATTCAAGTCGGGTAAACCGGTGATATTGGCTGTCAACAAAACAGATAATCCGGAAATCAGAAATGAAATTTATGAATTTTATTCGTTGGGATTAGGAGAACCATATCCAATTTCAGGTGCACATGGATTAGGTCTAGGAGATGTTTTAGATGAAGTTATCAAACATCTACCTGATAATGATGAAAGTGATTACGATGAATCAACGATCAAGTTCAGTGTGATCGGTCGACCAAACGTAGGGAAATCTAGTTTAGTAAACGCAATTATTGGTGAAGAACGTGTTATCGTGTCCAATATTGCCGGTACAACACGCGAAGCTGTCGATACACGTTTTCAGACTAAAGATGGCAGAGATTTTGTCGTCATAGATACTGCTGGAATGCGTAAAAGAGGTAAAGTGTACGAAAACACAGAAAAATATAGCGTATTAAGAGCCCTTAGAGCCATTGAGCGATCAGATGTAGTCTTATGTGTTATTAATGCTGAAGAAGGCATTAGAGAACAGGATAAGCACGTATTTGGTTATGCACACGATGCTGGTAAAGGTATCATTATCGTTGTAAACAAGTGGGATACGGTTGAAAAAGAAACAAATACGATGAAAGAGTTCGAACTGGATGTTAGAGATGAATTCCAATATCTAAAATATGCACCGATCGTGTTTGTATCTGCTATTACTAAAAAGCGTTTACATTTATTACCTGAACGCATCGCAGGAGTCTTTATGAATCGGAATCTTCGTATTCAATCGTCTATTCTAAATGATGTTGTCATGGATGCTGTAGCAACAAACCCTACACCAACAGATAAAGGTCGCAGACTTAAAATTTATTACACCACTCAAGTAGCTGTGTCACCTCCGACTTTCGTCATTTTTGTGAATGATCCTGAACTTCTTCATTTTTCTTATGCACGATTTTTAGAAAACAGATTTAGGGATACATTTAATTTCGAAGGAACACCTATTCGGATTATTCCTCGCAAACGAAAATAAGCGAAATCGAACCTGTTTATTATAGAACTATATTTTTGGTGGAAAATTTCAGTCATTTCAAAGAGAATTTTTATAAAAGCATTGCAGTGTCAACGATTCTGTGGTATCTTTTTAAATGAAATGTCATAACAGACTATTTCACCAAAACATATTCTTTGAATTGAGAATGTAGTAAGATCGCAAGTTGATTCTTAAATTGACATGCATCGAACTTCTCTTGAGGAGGTGAAAGAACACGATGGCAAATAAAGCAGAATTAATCGAAAAAGTAGCAACTTCAGCTGACCTTACTAAAAAGGACGCAACAGCTGCTGTAGAAGCAGTTTTTGAATCAATTAAAGATACATTAGCTGACGGCGAAAAAGTGCAAATCATTGGCTTTGGTAACTTTGAAGTACGTGACCGCGCTGCACGTAAAGGACGTAATCCTCAAACAGGGGAAGAAATCCAAATCCCTGCAACTAAAGTTCCAGCATTTAAAGCTGGTAAAGCTTTAAAAGATGCAGTAAAACAGTAACACTTCATACTTTTTAATTGTCGGGATCATTTGATCTCGACTTTTTTTTGCAATAAATTGGACCTTTTCAGATAATCATGCAACTAAAAAGGGTGAATTGATTGACAATCAGATAATATGTACGTAGTCTTAACTAAGAAATAAAAGTAAAAGTCTTGAAAGGATGAGTAATGTATTATGTCCTCCAATCGCAAAGAGGAAATACGGAAAAATGCTAAAGAAAAAAATGTCAGGTTCTTGAGGTTAATGTTCACTGATATAGATGGTGTCATTAAAAATGTTGAGGTACCTATAAGCCAGTTAGATAAAGTCATGGATAATGAGATGGCATTTGACGGGTCTTCGATTGATGGATTTGTAGAAATAGATCAAAGTGACATGAAACTGCATCCTGATTTAGACACCTGGCTTGTTTTCCCTTGGGAGATCAATTCAAGCAATGGTCTCATAGCACGATTTATATGTGATGTCTATATGCCAAGCGGAGAACCATTTGAAGGAGATCCTAGAAGTAACTTGAAGCGTGTCTTGAAAGAGATGAAAGACCATGGTTTTACAGAATTCAATTTAGGACCTGAACCAGAATTTTTCCTATTCAAACTGGATGAAAATGGCAATCCGAGTAAGCATTTAAACGATGACGGAGGATATTTTGATCTAGCTCCAACCGATTTAGCTGAGAACTGCCGAAGAGACATCGTTTTAGAACTCGAATCATTAGGCTTTGAAATTGAAGCGAGTCATCATGAAGCGGCTCCCGGTCAACATGAAATAGACTGGAAATATGCAGATGCAGTTGAAGCCTGTGACAATATCCAGACATTTAAGCTGATTGTCAAAACAGTTGCGAGAAAGCATGATCTACATGCAACCTTTATGCCTAAACCTATTGAAAATATTAGTGGATCGGGTATGCATTTTAATATGTCTCTATTTAAGCAAGGGAAAAATGCCTTTTTCGATGAGAGCAATGAAGATGGCTTAAGTAATACGGCGTATCAATTTATTGCAGGGTTGTTAGACCACGCTCGAGCCTATACGGCTATTTGTAATCCTATCATCAACTCTTATAAACGATTAACGCCTGGTTTTGAGGCGCCTGTCTATATTGCATGGTCTGGAACGAACAGAACCCCATTAATTCGAGTGCCGGCTTCCAGAGGACAGTCTACGCGTGTAGAGCTTAGAAGTGTTGATCCTGCTGCTAATCCTTATCTAGCTTTAGCGGTATTATTAAAAGCTGGATTAAAGGGGATTTCTGAAGCCAAAAGTGCTCCTAATCCGGTGAATAAGAATATTTATAATATGAGCCAATTTGAACGGGATGAAAACCTGATTCAGTCATTGCCAAAAGATTTAATGGAAGCTATAGAAGCCTTAAAAGAGGACGAGCTAATTAAAGATGCTATTGGTCAGCACATATTCGAACGATTTGTTGCTGCGAAAGAAAGTGACTGGAAAGCCTACTCGACATCAGTATCACAATACGAGATGGATCGTTACTTCAAATTATACTAAGCAAATGATTACTAATTCTAAAAAAAATCCCTTTAAACGTTTAAATTATAATCGTTTAAAGGGATTTTTTAGGATGTTAACGGCATTAATAAGAATAAAATTAGTTTCAAACATTTTGCTTGCACTCTGAAAATAATAGTGGTATTATTCTAAAGTACTTATTGTATAAGGATTTACAAGCATAAAAAGGATATTGGTATATATGGGAGGAGAGGTTAAAATGAATGAGATTACTGAAGAAAAGATAGTAGAAGATGTCAAGAAAGAAAATGTGCGTTTTTTGAGGTTAATGTTCACAGACATTTTAGGTATCGTTAAAAATGTAGAAGTGCCCGTTAGCCAAGTTGGAAAAGTTTTAGAAGGAAAAATGATGTTTGATGGTTCTTCAATTGAAGGCTTCGTGCGTATTCATGAGTCAGATATGTATCTAAAACCTGATTTAAGCACATGGTTAGTTTTTCCATGGGAAATAGAAGCATTTAAAGGAGGCACAGTAGCACGCTTGATTTGTGATATTGTTAATCCGGATGGTACTCCATTCTTAGGTGACCCTAGAACCAACTTGAAAAGAGTATTGAATGAAGCGAAAGAAATGGGTTTTTCTTCATTCAACTTAGGTCCTGAACCTGAATTCTTCTTGTTTAAACTTAATGAAAATGGTGAAGTAACTGAAAACTTAAATGACAATGGCGGTTATTTTGACCTGGCTCCAACTGATTTGGCTGAAAACTGCCGTCGAGATATTGTACTGGAACTTGAAGATTTAGGCTTTGAAATAGAAGCCAGTCATCATGAAGTGGCACCGGGACAACATGAAATAGACTGGAAATATGCCGATGCAGTTGAAGCGTGCGACAATATTCAAACATTTAAATTAATCGTAAAGACAGTTGCACGTAAATATGGATTACATGCTACATTTATGGCTAAACCTCTATTTGGAATCAACGGATCTGGCATGCATTGCAATATGTCTTTATTTAAAGGTGAAGAGAATGCTTTTTACGATGAAACAGATGAGAGACAATTAAGCCAGACAGCGTATCAATTTTTAGCGGGACTTCTGCATCATGCTCCAGCTTACACAGCAATTACCAATCCTACAGTGAATTCTTATAAACGTCTGGTACCAGGTTATGAAGCTCCAGTATATATAGCTTGGTCTGGGAGCAACCGAACACCAATGATTAGAATTCCAGCATCTAGAGGACTTTCTACACGTTTAGAAGTAAGATCTGTCGATCCGATGGCTAATCCTTATTTAGCTTTAGCGGTGATGTTAAAAGCAGGTCTAGATGGGGTCAAAAACGAATGGATGCCTCCTCAAGAGACGTGCGACAATATCTATGATATGAATCAAAATGATTTAGAAGAAAATGGTATCAAATCACTTCCTACCAGCTTGCATAGTGCCTTAGAAGTATTAAAGAGCAGTATGACAATGAAAGAGGCTTTAGGCAATCATATTTACAGGAATTTCTATCAATCAAAAACGGTAGAATGGAACTCTTATAAGGCTTCTGTAAGTCAGTGGGAAAAAGATAATTATTTGAAACTCTATTAAATTTAAACTGATAAAAGCATTATTCTGTTTATGAGAATAATGCTTTTATTGTCTCTAAAAATTGCAATAAGAAGGTTGAATGAATTATACTACATATACAAATGATGAACCTATGGAGTGATGATAATGAAAATATATACTGGTAGAGGCGATTATGGAAACACCAACTTGATTGGTGGAGGGACAATCAAAAAGACTGATAAACGGGTAGAAGCCTATGGAGGCATCGATGAACTAAATGCGCATGTTGGCTTGTTGTTGAGTTTGATCAACGAGGAATGGGCTGTATCCAGAAATTATATCAAAAATTCTCTAAGTCGGATTCAACATCAATTATTCGACATAGGAAGTATCCTCGCAGATAAAGATAATAAAATGGAAATGAACTTTGAAAGTTCTGAAATCAAAAAAATCGAACAAGAAATTGATGAAATCACTCAGGAATTAAGTGAAATAAAGTATTTTATACTACCAGGGGGAACGAAACAAGCTTCTCAAGCTCATGTTGCTCGCACCGTTACACGACGCGTAGAAAGGACCATACTCTCTTTAAATGAGGTGGAACCTGTACCCAAAGAGATACTGATATACGTTAACCGTTTGTCAGACTATTTCTTTGTATTAGCCCGTTATTTGAACAAAATAGCGGAAAAAGAAGAAGTTTTTTATAAAAAAACTGGAGAAGTGTTTCATAACGACTAAGGATAAGGGTTCTATAATTAATCGTGTTGGTGAGTTCCAATGAATCGCTGACACGATTTTTGTATACCAATGGAAAAAGAAGAAGACCCCGTCTAATTCTAGACGAGGTCTTCTTCTTTTTCCTGTTAACCGTAAAAAATACGTTCCGGAAGGGATTCGAACCCCTGACCGTTCGCTTAGAAGGCGAATGCTCTATCCAACTGAGCTACCGGAACTATTTAACCAACATATTTTATTATATAGATGTTTAGGCGTGATGTCAATAAAATAATTGATATTATATTAAATAAGTAACTATGCAATTGTAATGATTTTAAGAAGTATATCTTGTGAAGCATTTCATTTATAGTCTTTTTCAGCTATAATTACAAAGGAAAATATAATAGGAGGAGAATGATTAATGGAATGGTTTATCGAGCAACATCCCGTAATGCAAGCTTTATTAGCAACCTTGTTTACTTGGGGCGTCACAGCATTAGGTGCAGCTGTTGTGTTCTTCTTTAAGGAAATCAACAAAAATGTACTCACTGGTATGTTAGGCTTTGCGGCAGGGGTTATGATTGCTGCAAGTTTCTGGTCACTGCTTGCGCCGGCCATCGAGATGGCAGAACTGACAAATACACCCGCATGGTTCCCTGCAGTCGTCGGATTTTTATTCGGCGGATTGTTTCTTCTCGTTACGGATAAAGTACTTCCTCACGTACACCCGGGAACTGAAGTAAGGGAAGGAATTAAAACTGACTGGCAACGAAGCGTCTTACTGGTATTAGCTATTACGTTGCATAATATACCTGAAGGATTAGCTGTTGGAGTAGCGTTTGGAGCAGCGGCTGCAGGTTATCCTACGGCTACAGTAGCAAGTGCTATTGCCTTAGCTATCGGTATCGGTCTGCAAAACTTTCCAGAAGGGGCTGCAGTTTCTGTCCCTTTAAGAAAAAATGGAATGAGCCGTTTAAAAGCTTTCTCATATGGACAGGCTTCAGGCCTTGTTGAACCAATTGCGGGAGTTGCAGGAGCAGCCTTAGTTTTAATGATGCAGCCTCTATTGCCCTATGCTCTTTCATTTGCTGCCGGTGCGATGATTTATGTTGTTGTCGAAGAGCTCATACCAGAAGCGAAAGTTGAACGATGGAACGATGTCGGAACGATTGGAGCCATGCTCGGATTTGCAGTCATGATGTTCTTGGATGTCTCTTTGGGTTAAAAAAGCATAAGCGTTTATATTGGTGAGAATAGAATCTATTTGATACTATCATTAAAGAGTCTTATTATAGGAGGATTTTTTAATGAAGTTTATCGTTGCTCATCAAGATGTTACTGACATGGCTGTAGAAATGGAAGAATTGTTACAAAGTGGTGCATACAAGCGAGAGGAATTAGTTATCGTCTGTGCTGAAGAGCGACAATCAGCTATAGAATCAATGGTTTCAGTAAAGATCGATACAGTAAATACAGACGAACAAAACGATGATGATCAATCAACAATGAAAGAGCATCGATTGGAAGGAAATAATCAACATCTTTATGACGGAATGATTCACAAAGGTGGTTACGTTCTAATGGAAGACGATAAAGAGCCTTTCGTAGAAGCGGTAAAGCCTACAACTGATGAACAGGATGATGGTTCTAAGCCTGGAAATATGCATGTTCCTGGATTTGGTGTAGATTTAAAAGACCCGAAAAGTGATGCAACAAATCATGAAGACAATCTTAACCCTGACGATTCGAACCCTCAATACAAATAATTTGTTGGAGACAGGTGAGTAGTGGATCTAATTTACTCACCTGTCTCATTTATTTTTTATTGATATTAATCAATAAATTAGATATACTGATAAATGTAACTACGAGAGTTACCCAAGCCCGGCTGAAGGGGACGGACTCGAAATCCGTTAGGCGGCTTATGGCTGTGCGAGGGTTCGAATCCCTCACTCTCGGTATATGACCTTATAATCCTTGTGATTATAAGGTTTTTTTGTTGATTACTTTTTGATAAATATGATCATATGTTTCAATCACCATATTTATCAAAAAGTGCTAGTCTTTACTCAGCTTAAATACAAAAGAACTATCAGATATTAAATTCAAAAACTAGATAGTGATAGTTAATCGTTGAAACGCTTACATTTATGCTGTATAATACATTCTTGTTGGATTTATTAACAGAATGGAGGCGAGGACATGGTGACGGAAAAACAATTAAATGAGTTGAAAACATTAAAAAATAAGCGTAAAAAAAGTAATGAGTCACTTCGAATCGCTGAAGTGACTAAAATATTATATCCTGTAGTTAAGAAGCACGGACAGAAATTGATTAACAGCAGTCAGTAATAGAACAACAAGGCAAACTAATAATAATAGATAAATTAGTTAGGTAAATGTTATGAATCACTATATCAAAAGCTCGGATTTGAAGTTTGACCATTTTTTGGAGAATTCAATAATGAAAATCTGATTATATGAATTATGTTTTGTTTGTATCTTGTAGTGTGACTTCAAAAAGTTATGATATACTAGTAAAATAAGAAATAAAAAAAGAATCAATTTATACAGGGAGTCCCTATTTGGTACATCAGTAACTACTAATAATTAAGTATAGAATCAAGAAGAGTGAGTATTTTTCAGATCGTACATCGCCATTAATATATTTACGCAGATTATTTTACCCTCAATTATTATGTGGAAGGAATGATAGTATGGATAAGAGAGACTGGTTTACGATACCAAATATTCTATCTTACTTCAGACTTATCCTCATTCCTTTTTTTGTATACTTTTATCTTACAGCTGTGACCGCAGAAGATTATTGGCTTGCGACGGGGATCCTTGTTTTATCCGGAGTAACAGATGCTGCAGACGGGTTCATTGCCAGACGGTTTGATCAAGGGACTAAAATAGGTCAATTACTTGATCCGGTAGCTGACAAACTGACTCAGATAGCTGTAGTTAGTGTGCTTATGCTGAGATGGCCAGTATTTAGTTTTCTATTGCTCTTGTTTATTATCAAAGAAGGGTACATGTTTGTTGAGAATATACGATTATATCGGAAAAAAATAACACTAGATGGCTCAAAATGGTACGGTAAGATTGCAACGATCGTTTTTTATCTTACGATGTTTATAGCGGTCTTTTTCCCGAATCTGTCCAATGTGACGGTTATTTTCTTAGTTATACTCGCTAGTGCCTATCAATTACTCGCATTATTTTACTATGTGAAACTATTTAAATATTTACATAAAAGTAAGGAAAATTAAATCCAATATTTTCCTTACTTTTTATTTGTGTTAAAATGTAGTACGTTACTATCAAGGTTAAGATACATAATAAAAAATATAGTGTTTAGTAAAGGTGAGTTTAAATGACTAACAATCGAGATGAGTTGAAAGCTTTAACCATCCTGTTAAAAGCGTCTACCAGTGTTGAAAAAGTTGTGAAAAAAGATATGTCTTCTTATGGATTGAATGCAACTGAATTTACTGTTTTGGAACTATTATACAGCAAGGGCAAGCAACCTATTCAAAAAATTGGTCAACAAGTCTTGCTCGCGTCAAGTAGCATTACTTATGTGGTTGATCGCTTAGAAGAGAAAGGGTTTGTCAACCGCATCGCAGATGAAAATGACAGACGTGTGACGTTTTGTGAATTATCAGATTTAGGAGAAAAACTGATGGAAAAAATATTTCCAAGACATGCGGAAAAAATTGCAGAACTTTTTGAAGGCTGTTCAAAAAAAGAAATTTTAGAGCTTCAGTCAACTTTGAAGAAAGTGGGCTATAAAGCCGCTGGATTATTAGGGTAAACTCGTTCCTTTACGGAGTATTTACTAAGATACTTAATTTGCCTAAAGTCTATAGTCGATAAACATATTTTTTTATGGTATAATGATTAAAGAGTATAAAAATGTTATGAGAGAATTGAGGGATGAAAGTGGCAAAAGTTGAAATTACCGCTGAAGTTCAAGAACTAGTGGAAACAGAACTTCGAAAAGGCGCCAGCAATTCCCGTATTGCTAATCTACTAAATTTACCTTATAAAGAAGCCGTTGAAATAATAGAGACTATAAAAGAAGATTTAAGACCGGATGTAGGAGATGAAATTGTTTTTTCTTTCAGAGATGAAGCGATGGAAGGCATTATCGAAAAGCTCCTTACCAATAGTGCGATAGTTAAAATAAATTGGACTAATTCAGCTGAAAGAATGCATGATTTAGTTGAAGAAAAAACGGTTGTAAACTTTAAAGATATTGAAGGATTTAAGAATCAAATCAATGAAGAAACTGAAGATTTAAAAGAAGAATAATAGCAATTAGATAAGCCATTAAATTGATGGCTTATTTTTTTTTGCGATTTTTTCTTGACAGAATCAGGAATCTAAGTTATTGTTTGAAAGTCAAATAGTTTGATGTTCAAACAATATTTGAAATGATGGATTAGGAGGAGTTGATGTGGCCCAACGAATAAATGAAGTTAACAGTTATTTGGTTTCGATTTTCAATGATGTGTTGATGATTGAAGAGCGAACATTACAAACGAGCCAATTTAAAGATGTTTCAATTAAAGAAATGCATACGATAGATGCCATAGGTATGTATGTGGAGCACACAACCAGTGAGGTAGCGAGGAAACTGGGAATTACCGTTGGGACATTAACGGTTTCTGTAAATAATTTGGTGAGAAAAGGCTATGTCAACCGCGTGAGAAGTGAAACAGACCGTCGGGTAGTGACTTTAGCTCTCACAAAAAAAGGACGATTACTTTACCGACTGCATGATAAATTCCATCGTGATATGGTGAAAGAAACAATTAATGAGATGGATGATAAAGAATCAGAAGTACTCATGCATGGTTTAAAAAATCTTCATAGATTCTTGAAGCGAACAAAGGAGCAGTTGCCAGACTAATGAAAACCTTTGGAGTAACTATTCATTCAACAGGCAGATATCTTCCTGAAAATAGTGTGTACAATGAAACACTTACTCAGTGGATGGACACATCTGATGAATGGATCAATAAAAGAACCGGCATAAAAAAAAGACACTTATCAACAGGTCAGGATACGAGCGATTTGTGTATAGAAGCAAGTAAAAAAGCTCTTGATAAAAGCGATGTCGACTCTAGTCAGATAGGCTTGATCATCGTTGCAACAATGACACCTGATAGTCAATCACCTTCTGTTGCGAGTAAAGTTCAAGCGGCGCTGAAAGCTAACAATGCCGTTGCTTTCGATCTGAGCGCAGCGTGTTCAGGCTTTATCTATGGTTTGTCAGTGGCAGAAAAAATGCTTCGACATATGACTTTTCCATACGCCCTAGTAATAGGCGGAGAAGTAATGTCAAAGACACTGGATTGGAATGATAGGAAAACAGCTGTATTGTTTGGTGATGGTGCGGGAGCCGTATTATTAAAAAGAGAAGCAGATGCAGAAGCTTTTATTGCTGAAGATCTACATACAGATGGTGAAAAAGGCGATGCATTAGTTTCTGGGGAACAAGATGTTAATAACCCCCTCTGTGTTTCACAAGAAAAAAACGGCTATTTAACAATGGATGGTCGGGCTATTTTTAATTTTGTTACCAAGACGATACCCAAGAGTATCAATCTGGTACTGGAAAATAGTCATACCGAGCTTCAAGATGTCGATTATTTACTTTTGCATCAGGCAAATGCAAGAATAATCGAAATCGTTTCAAAGAAATTAGGCAGTCCGTTGTCTAAATTCCCAATGAATATTCAAGATTATGGCAACACCTCTGCTGCTAGTTTGCCGATATTATTAGATGAATTGATTGAGGACAATACGATTCGACTGGGCAGTGGACAAAAAATAGTTTTAAGCGCGTTTGGCGGGGGATTAACCTGGGGAACGTTATTAATAAAAATATAAAATACAAAAATACAACTTATATGGAGGAAATTAAAATGACAACATTCAAACAAATACAAGAAATTATCGTGGATCAATTAGACAAAGAAGAAAACGAAGTACAATTAGTTACTAACTTCAGAGATGAATTAGAAGCTGACAGTTTAGATTTATTCCAAATAATTAATGATATCGAGGACGAATTTGATATTAAAATTGAATCTGAAGAAGGTTTAAATACCGTTAAAGATCTCGTCGATTACGTTGAAAAACAAATAGAGTTGAAATAAGCAGGAAGGAGCTCCTAGATGAACCAATCATTGATAGAACAAATAGGTATTGATTATCCTATTATACAAGGAGCCATGTCTTGGGTTGCTTCACCTAGTCTTGCAGCAGCGGTTTCCAATGCTGGCGGTTTAGGTATGCTGGGTTCAGGTCATGAGCCTGCAGAAGTGGTAAGAAAATCAATTAAAGAGACTAAAAAATTAACGGATAAACCCTTTGGTGTAAATGTATTGCTCTTATCTCCGTATGTGGACGATGTCGTTGATGTGATCTGTGAAGAGAACATTAAAGTCATCACAACGGGCGCAGGCACCCCAGGGAAATACATGAAAAGATTTAAAGAAGCCGGGATTACTGTCATTCCTGTCGTTGCATCTGTGGCATTAGCACGACGTATGGAAAAAGAAGGGGCAGATGCCATTATCTGTGAAGGAATGGAAGCTGGCGGTCACATCGGGAAATTAACAACGATGACGTTGGTCCCACAAGTGGTCGATGCTGTAAGTATTCCAGTAATCGCAGCTGGAGGTATTGGTGATGGACGTGGAATGGCTGCAGCGATCATGCTGGGAGCAGCGGCAGTACAATTAGGTACACGATTTGTAGTGGCACATGAAAGTATTGCACACGATACCTTTAAGCAACGCATTATTAAAGCACGTGACATCGACACAGTTGTAACGGGAATGGTTACCGGACACCCGGTAAGAGTACTCAGAAACAAACTGACCAAAGAATACCTAAAAGTAGAGAAATCAATTTCGAGTGATGCAAATCCTGATTTTACACGCTTAGAGGAACTAGCTAAAGGTTCTTTGAGAAAAGCAGTAGTAGAGGGAGACAAAGATAGCGGTTCCTTCATGTCTGGTCAAATTGCTGGATTGGTAACGAAAGAACAAAGTTGCCATGATATCATCCAGGAACTTATGGAAGAATACGATGAATTAGTTAAACATCCGAAACTTTTTTAATTATATACTTTGATGTTCAAACCATTTTTTTTATAAATGATTATCTGTAAATGTATTAAAGAATAGGAGAGATAGCTTGAAAACAGCTTTTTTATTCAGTGGTCAAGGAGCACAATATAATGGCATGGGTCAAGACTTCTACAATGAATTTAATGAAGTCAAACAAATTTTTGATAAAGCTAGTAAACAGCTCGACGTAGACTTAGCTAGCATTTGCTTTGATGATGATTCGAGACTAAATGAGACAGCCTATACGCAACCCGCGATACTGACTGTTAGTTACGCCATCGAACAAATTGTGAAAAAAACGATCGGTTTGACTCCCGATGCTGTCGCTGGCTTGAGTTTGGGAGAATATACAGCTTTAGTATCTTCAGGATCTTTAAGATTCGAAGACGCTGTGCCACTCGTTCATAAGCGTGGTTCTTTAATGGAAAAAGCCGTGCCGGATGGTGAGGGTGCCATGGCAGCGATATTGGGACTTGATGCACTAGCTTTAACATCGATATGCGAGAAAGTATCAAATGAGAGTTATGTTGCTATAGCAAATTACAACACGCCTGGTCAGTTAGTGATTTCAGGTGAAACAGACGGTGTTGAAAAGGCGATGGACCAGGCTTCAAATGAGGGAGCTAAGAAAGCCATTAAATTAAATGTTAGTGGTCCTTTTCATACCAAATTACTTGAACCGGCAGGTCAGGCATTCGCTGAATCTCTTGCTGAAGTAACGTTTGAGTCATTTAAGTATCCTGTTTATTCCAATGTAACTGCCAATAGTTATCCGGATACCAAAGCAATAAAATCACTGTTAACGAGTCAAATTTCTTCACCAGTCAAATTTGAACAAATGATAAGACAGATGATTTCTGATGGGGTAACGACATTTATTGAAGTGGGACCGGGTAAAACCTTGCGTTCTTTCGTCAAAAATATAGATAGAAATGTCGCGGTCAAGAATATTGAAAATATTAAACAATTAGAAACTATAGCGAAAATTATGCATTCCTAAAGGAGTCGAGTATGGACAGTAAAAAAGTTGTTATTGTCACCGGAAGTTCAAGAGGAATAGGTAAAGCTATTGCTTCCTCTTTTTTAAAGCAAGGGCATACAGTCGTAGTCAATGGTCGTAGTGAAATGTCATCTGATTTAATGGATCATTTCAACAGTTTAGGTGGAGAAGTGTATCCCATAATCGGTGACATAAGCGATGAAGCATTTGCAAAACAGTTAATAAAAGAAACTAAAAAAATGTTTAAAAAAATAGATGTACTTATCAATAACGCCGGACTAACGAAAGACAATCTGCTCATACGAATGACTGAAGACGATTTCGATTCGACTTTGACCGTTAACTTGAAAGGGACCTTCTTTACAACTAAAGAAGTAGCAAAAGTGATGCTCAAGCAGCGTTCTGGTCATATCATTAATATTTCGAGCGTTGTCGGTACCGTTGGAAACGTCGGACAAGCCAATTATGCGGCAAGTAAAGCTGGAGTTATAGGTTTTACAAAATCAATTGCAAAAGAACTTGCACCACGAGGAATTGTGGCAAATGCTGTTGCACCTGGGTTTATCGAATCAGATATGACCAATGGTCTGACTGATGATGTCAAAGAACAAGCGTTACAATCTATACCACTCAAACGATTAGGAAAAGCAGAAGAAGTCGCGGAATTAGTGAATTTTTTGAGTGACCAAAAATATATAACCGGTCAAGTTTTACATGTTGATGGTGGAATGGTCATGAACGGTTAATTCTAGGAGGATATGAATGGAAAAAGTTGTTGTTACTGGGTTAGGGGCTATTACGCCTCTAGGGAATTCAGTTGAAGAGTTTTGGACAGGATTAAAAACAGGTAAAAACGGGATCGTGCCATTAACAAAATTTGATGGTACAGAAATCAATGTGAGCGTAGCCGGAGAAGTGAAAGATTTTCAGGCTAGAGATCTAATGGACAGAAAATTAGCTAAAAGAATGGATCCATTCTCACAGTACGGTGTGGCTGCAGCACTAGAAGCAATGAAAGACAGCGGATTGGATGAGTTTGACTTTGATGCTGACCGCTTAGGCGTAATTGTAGGTTCCGGTATCGGAGGATTACAAACGATGCAGACCCAAATAATCAAAATGCATGAAAAAGGGTTAGACAGAGTGGAACCACTTTTCGTGCCAAAAGCAATTGGAAATATGGTAGCTGGAAACATTTCGATTGCAACAGGAGCTAAAGGACCCAACTTATCTATTGTTACGGCGTGTGCTTCTGGAAATAATTCAATAGGCGAAGCGTTTAGACAAATCAAACACGGTTATGCGGATTATATGTTAGCCGGAGGGGCAGAAGCTAGTTTGAACGAAATCGGTATGTCTGGTTTTGCTGCACTTAATGCCTTGTCAACAAGTAATGATCCGGATGCAGCTTCTCTTCCTTTCGATAAAAATCGTCACGGTTTTGTGATGGGAGAAGGCGCGGGTATATTGATTCTTGAAAGTTTGACTTCTGCCTTGAAACGTGGAGCTCACATCTATGCTGAAATAGTAGGTTACGGGGCGACCGGTGACAGCTTCCATATGACAGCTCCGACACCAGATGGCGAAGGTGCTGCGAAAGCGATGAAGTTAGCAATGAAAGAAGCGGGTATTGAACCGAAAGATATCGGCTATATCAATGCACACGGCACATCTACACCGGCTAATGATTCTGCCGAAACAAGCGCTATCAAATTGGCTCTGGGTGAAGAAATTTCCAAAACCGTTGCAGTTTCAAGTACAAAAAGTATGACCGGCCATTTACTCGGCGGTGCAGGAGCTATTGAAGCTATCGCAACCGTTAAATCTCTTGAAGAGAATATTATGCCACCGACAATCAACACAAAAGAATTAGATAAAAAATGTGATTTGGATTATATTTTGAATGAAGCTCGCGAGCAAGAAAATATGTATGCTTTAAATAATTCGCTTGGTTTCGGAGGACATAATGCGGTGACGTGTTTCAAAAAATGGAGTGAATCTAAATGAATAACAATGAAATTAAAGAACTGATTCATTTGATCGACCAGTCCAGTTTGAAATATTTTGAACTGGAAAATTCTTCAGTTTCTTTGAAATTAAGTAAACGCGAATCTGATATTGTAAATGTCACGCAGGATAATTCTACAGAAGATCAGAATGATTCTTTGCATGAAACATTAAATAATAGTGAAGTTAAAAAGCAAAGCAACGAGAATAATAGTAATGCTGTGAATAACATCGAAGAGGACCAATCGGCTGACGAGGCGTTTCACAAAATAAAATCACCAATCGTAGGAACGAGTTATCGTTCTTCATCTCCAGATTCGCCAGACTTTGTAAAGGTGGGTGACTTGGTGGATGCCGGACAAACGATCCTCATTATTGAAGCGATGAAAGTAATGAATGAAATCAAAAGTGATGTCTCGGGTGTTATCGAAGAAATACTTATTGAAGATGGACAGGCGATCGAATTTGATCAAGCCTTAATAAAAATAAATGTGAATTAAAAGGAGATTATCATGACTACTATGAATATTGCAGAAATTCAGGAATTAATACCGAATCGCTATCCCATTTATTACATTGATAAAGTAACAGAAATGATACCTGGTGAACACGTTACGGCCATTAAAAATGTAACAATCAACGAAGAATTCTTTCAAGGTCACTTTCCTGGAGAACCTGTCATGCCTGGAGTTTTAATCGTAGAAAGTTTGGCACAAGCCGGCTCCATTCCATTATTGACACTTGACAGATTCAAATCACAAACGGCTTACTTGGGTGGTATTAACAAGGTTAAGTTCAGAAAAAAAGTGGTTCCAGGAGACGTCCTTGTCTTAAAAGTAGATATTGTTAAGCTTAAAGATTATGCAGGTATTGGAAAAGGTGTTGCTTACGTTGATGGGAAAAAAGTGTGTGAAGCAGAATTAACATTTATCATCGGAAAGTAAGCTCTTTAACGTTTAAAAATGTATAAGGAAGGTATGTGCATGTTTCAAAAAATACTTATAGCCAATCGAGGAGAAATTGCGGTACGAATCATCAGAGCATGTCAGGAATTAAATATCAAAACAGTGGCTGTATACTCAACGGCAGATAAGGATGCTCTTCATATGCAACTGGCAGACGAAGCTGTGTGCGTAGGGCCTTCTAAAGCGAACGAATCTTACTTGAATATACAGAACATTCTGAGTGCTGCGGTATTAACAGGAGCGGAAGCCATACATCCGGGATTTGGTTTTCTATCAGAAAACAGTACTTTCGCAGCGATGTGTGAAGAAGTGAATGTTTCGTTTATCGGTCCCAATAAAGATATTATTGATCAGATGGGTAACAAGTCAAATGCGCGTACGATGATGAAAAGAGCTAATGTACCAGTTGTCCCGGGAAGTGATCATTCGATTACTGCGTTTTCAGAGGTTAAAGAAATGGTCGACGAAATCGGTATGCCTGTAATTATTAAAGCGGTGGCGGGTGGTGGCGGTAAAGGTATGCGGATGGTTTTCAATGCAGAGGAGCTGGAAGCGAAGTTTCTGCAGGCTCAATCCGAATCTAAAGCTGCTTTTGGTGACGATAGAATGTATGTAGAACGAATCATTACACCTGCCAAACACATAGAGGTACAAATCTTAGCTGATCATTATGGTAACGTGATTCATTTGGGAGAACGCGATTGTTCTCTTCAGAGAAATCACCAGAAAATTCTTGAGGAAGCGCCGAGTCCGACGTTGTCTGAAAAAACAAGAAAGCTTATTTGTGAAAGTGCAGTAGAAGCTGCAAAAATGGTGGGATACGAGAATGCTGGAACCATTGAATTTTTAGTGGATGCAGACGAAAAATTTTATTTCATGGAAATGAATACCCGTATCCAAGTAGAACACCCAATAACAGAAATGATCACATCAATAGACATCGTTAAAGAACAAATCAAGATCGCGTTTGGCGAGCATCTTTCGATCACGCAAGATGATGTGGTTCTGACTGGACATGCTATTGAATGTCGTATCAATGCGGAAAATCCCTTGTTCAATTTCGCTCCATCTCCCGGGAATATAGACTTTTTGAATGTTCCTTCAGGAGGACTGGGCTTGCGCGTGGATACAGCCATGTTTGCGGGATCGACCATCCCACCTTATTACGATGCGATGGTCGCTAAAGTCATTACCCATGGAAACACCAGAGAAGAAGCAATCAGTAAAATGGATCGTGCTTTGAATGAAATGGTGATTGAAGGGATTCAGACCAATTTAGATTTCCATATCGACTTGCTTAGGGATACTAACTTTAAAACAGGAGAGTATACAATTGATACACTGTCACAAGTAATCATACCTAAGTGGTTGAAAGATAAGGAGGCTAATAATGAGGTTGTTTAAGAAGAGACCTTATATTACCCTGCAAAAAACTGAGGGAGAAAACGGTCCACAAGTACCGGATGGCATGTTTGAAAAGTGCCCCAGTTGTCAAAAACCCATTTATGTTAAATCTTTAGGTAGAGCACGCCGGTGTCCTAATTGTCATTACACTTTTCGAATCAGTGCGCAAGAGCGGTTATCGATTACCGTAGACCCTAAAACATTTAAAGAATGGGATAAAGATGTTACAACACATAACCCGCTTGATTTTCCGGATTACGAATACAAAATTTCTCAAACTCAGATAAAAACGGGGTTAAGGGAAGCTGTGCTAACTGGCGAGGCCTACATTCAAGGCAACCAAGCTGCTATTGGCATTATGGATTCTAACTTTATAATGGGAAGTATGGGCCAAGCGGTAGGTGAAAAGATTACACGTTTGTTTGAAAAAGCACTGGATAAAAACTTGCCTGTCGTTCTTTTTACGGCCTCAGGGGGGGCCCGCATGCATGAAGGGATTTTCTCTTTAATGCAGATGGCAAAAACCAGTGCGGCAATAAAACGTTTCTCTGACCAAGGATTGTTTTATCTTACCGTTCTTACTGACCCAACTACAGGCGGAGTGACGGCCAGTTTTGCTATGCAGGGTGATGTCATTCTAGCCGAACCAGGTGCACTCGTAGGTTTTGCCGGCAAAAGAGTGATAGAACAAACGATCAAAGCGTCATTACCGGATGACTTTCAGCTAGCTGAGACGGTACTGAAGAACGGATTTATCGATCAAATTGTTGAGAGAGAAAAACTACGGTCCATCATTGCACAACTCATAGACATGCATTCTTATCAAGCAGATAGAGTAGAAAAAGAAGGTGAATCTTCATGAGTAATGCGATGGAAATCGTGAATCAGGCACGTAAATTAGACCGATTAAGCATGAAAGATATTACAACGCAATTGGTTGAGGGTTTTATCGAATTACATGGAGATAGACTTTATAAAGATGATGAAGCTATTATTGGTGGCATTGGTAAAATCAACGGAAGACCCGTTACGGTTATCGGGAATCAAAAAGGAGCATCCATCGAAGAAAATATGAGACGGAATTTTGGTTCTCCACACCCTGAGGGTTATCGAAAATCATTGCGACTGATGAAACAAGCTGAAAAATTCAATCGTCCGATCATCAACTTTATCAATACCTCAGGTGCTTATTGTGGTTTAGAAGCTGAAGAACGCGGACAAGGAGAGGCAATTGCCAAGAATCTTTTTGAAATGAGTCGTTTGAATGTGCCTATTTTGTCTATTATTCTAGGCGAAGGTGGTAGTGGTGGAGCATTGGCGCTTGCACTGGCCGATGAAGTTTGGATGATGGAATATTCGATTTATTCCATTTTATCACCTGAGGGCTTTGCATCTATCCTCTGGAAAGATTCCAAGAGATCTTCAGAAGCTGCTGATTTGATGAAATTGACTTCTTACGATTTAAATGAACTAGGGATCGTAGAAAAGGTAATTGCTGAAAAAATTGAAAACCGGTGGATCAATAAAGAAGATTTAATGAAACAGATGAAAAAAGATATTATTGATAAACTAGATAGTTTGAACACACTACCTAGAGAGACCCTGCTGGAAAAAAGATACGATAGATTCAGAAAATTTTAAGCAATGGGCGTTTGTCCTATTGCTTTTTTTGTATATATTTCCTTAAATTTGGTATGATGACTACTGAAGAGGTGAAGGGATATGGGAGAGCAAATCGAATTTCCAAAGAATTTCAATATGTACATGACTCAAGTGATGAGTTGTCTGAGAGAAGGAAATGTAGAAAAAGCTATTATACAGATGAAAAAAGCATATGCCATCAAAGAAGAAGAGAGTCTCAATATTCTTCTTGTTTCATCGTTGTTGCAGATGGGTCAATATCAAGAGGCGCTCGAGATGGCTAATGAAAAAAGCTACTTTTACGAGTCTGATGAAAAGAGATTACTCATATATGTAGAGATCTTGATAGAAAACAATCAATTTCTTCAAGCCGAAAAACATATTAAGGATTCACTCTCTAGTTCAGCTATAAAGTACAATGACTCTTGGAGCAGATTGCAGGAAAAACTTGATCAATCAAAAAGACAACAGGACGAGAATAAAAGAAAAGCTGAAGAAAAAACCGTTAAAGAACTTTATTCACTTGCATCATTAAACACCATGGAGCAATTTGCTAAAATTGAGGATATTTATACATTACCTAATGAAAAATTGGAAGAAGTTGCGCCACACGTTTTTGTTAATCCATATGTCCATCCATTAGTTAGGGGGACTTTATTCTCGCTGTTGGCTGAAAGAGGGATAGACAAAAAGTATAGCTACCTATGGTTTGATGAAACAGAGGAAATAAATCCTGGTGATATAACTGCTATTGAAGACAATCCAACGGTGAATGAACTGACGAACATCTTGAATGATAAATTAATGCAAAATCCTTCTTTGTACCAATTAGTAAAGAATGAAATCGATACATTGTTTTTAATGCTTTATCCGTTCGAAGAAAAAGTGATAAAAAGAGACACCGCTGAAGATTGGGTGAATAGTGTTATTCAAACTATCGAACCAGATTTTTTAACTCAGGACAAAACAGATGATATAAAGAGAAAAAATATCGATAGGTGGATAAAAAAAATACACAGTGAATTGCTTAGATTTGAGTAACGAATGTTTACAAATCAAGTTAATTATTGTATGATATATGAGTATGTTCAAATAATAAGTGTAATAAATTGATTGTTGCTAGAAGAGAAGTGAAACTAGTGCAATCATTTTATAACGTTAAAATACAATTAATGTCGGAGGTTATATAGTAATGGAAACAAAATTTGAGAAAACTGGGCCAACTACTGGTCGCTTAGAATTTACTATCGAGCAAGAAACAGTGGAAAAAGGTTTAGATAAAACATTTAAAAAGGTTCAAAAAACATTAAATGTTCCTGGATTCCGTAAAGGACGCGTACCTCGTCGAATTTTCAACCAAATGTATGGTGAAGCAGCTTTGTATGAAGATACATTAAACGATTTATTACCAGCCGCTTACTCACAAGCTATTGAAGAAATTGACGTAGAACCTGTTGCTCAACCAGACGTTGATATTAAATCAGTCGGTAAAAACCAGGATTGGGAATTAACTGCTGAATTAACATTAAAACCTGATGTTGAATTAGGTCAATATAAAGATTTAGATGTTGTAAAACAAGACCGTGAAGTATCTGAAGAAGAAGTTGAAGAAAGTTTAGAAAGACGTCGTCAAAGCTTAGCAGAATTAGCAATCAAAGAAGATGCTGCAGAAGAAGGCGATACTGTAGTTATCGATTATGAAGGATTTAAAGATGGCGAAGCATTTGAAGGTGGCAAAGGCGAAAATCATTCACTGGAGCTAGGATCGAATTCGTTCATCCCTGGATTTGAAGAACAATTGATTGGTGTCAAAGTTGAGGACGAAAAAGAAGTTGAATTGACTTTCCCAGAAGATTATCATTCTGAAGACTTAGCTGGTCAAAAAGTAACATTTAAAGTTAAAGTTCATGAAGTTAAATCTAAAGAATTACCAGAATTAGATGATGATTTTGCTAAAGACTTGGATGAAGACGTTGAAACATTTAATGAATTGAAAGAAAAAGCACGTAAAGAATTAGAAGAGAATAAAGAAACCGCAGCTAATGACTCTCGTGATGATGAAGCAATCAGAAAAGCTGTAGAAAATGCAACTATTGAAGAAATTCCACATGAAATGGCACACGAAGAAGTGCATCGTCAAATGGAAATGTTCTTAAACAACTTGAAACAACAAGGTATTTCAGCAGAAATGTACTATCAAATGACTGGTTCAACTGAAGCTGACTTGCACAAACAATTTGAAGGCGAAGCAGAATTTAATGTTCGCACTAACTTAGTATTAGAAGCGATTGTTGAAAAAGAAAACCTTGAAGCTACTGAAGAAGATATGGAAAAAGAAACTTCTGATTTAGCAGAACAATATAATATGGATATCGAACAAGTGCGTAAGGTTCTTTCTCCACAACTATTAAATAGAGATATTTCATTGAAAAAAGCGATTGATTTAATCACATCAACAGCAAATGAAACCTTAGAATCAAAAAAAGATTCTGACTCAGAATAATTAAAAAATAAAAAAGGGAATGCTAATCGAGCATTCCCGTTTTTCTTAATATAAAAGTATCGAAAGATGAACAACCTAGAAACGAGGTGGCCAACTTAATGTTTAATGAAGAAGAACAAACGGGAAACATTTCATGTTCTTTTTGCGGAAAATCTCAAGATCAAGTGAAAAAAATTGTAGCTGGTCCTGGAGTTTATATCTGTAATGAATGTGTAGATTTATGTCAAGAAATAATGGAAGAAGAGTTTAGCAAACAATCGTTTGAAGGTGAAATGACCGTACCTAAACCATTTGAAATAAGAGAAATTTTAAATGAATACATTATTGGTCAAGAGTCTGCGAAAAAAACATTATCCGTAGCGGTATATAACCATTACAAGCGAATCAATAGTTTAGAAAATAATGATGAAGATGATATCGAATTGCAAAAAAGTAATATTTGTCTGATCGGTCCAACTGGATCAGGTAAAACGTATTTAGCTCAAACTCTCGCACGTATCTTGAATGTTCCGTTTGCGATAGCAGATGCTACGAACTTGACAGAAGCAGGGTATGTTGGGGAAGATGTAGAAAATATCCTTCTTAAACTTTTACAATCAGCTGATTACGACGTTGAGTTAGCTCAACGCGGAATAATTTATGTTGATGAAATAGATAAAATAGCACGTAAATCTGAAAACGTCTCAATTACCCGTGACGTTAGTGGTGAAGGCGTACAACAGGCGCTGCTTAAAATTCTAGAAGGAACAACAGCGAGTGTTCCTCCTCAGGGCGGAAGAAAGCATCCACATCAAGAGTTGATTCAAATTGATACAACGAATATTCTGTTTATCGTTGGTGGCGCCTTTGATGGTATCGAAACAATCGTTAAAAATCGTTTAGGCGACAAAGTTATTGGATTCGGTGCATCAACTCAGCGTAAAGAAACAGAGGATAAAGGAAGCATTATTCAACAAATTATTCCTGAAGATCTCTTGAAATTTGGATTGATTCCCGAATTTATCGGTCGTTTACCAATTACTGCTGTACTGGATAGATTAGATGAAGATGATTTAGTTGAAATATTAACAAAACCGAAAAATTCTTTAGTTAAACAGTACCAGAAACTTCTGAAAATTGATGACGTTGAGTTGGAATTTGAAGAAGATGCTCTACGTAGTATAGGTAAAAAGGCAATCGAGCGAGATACTGGTGCTCGAGGACTGCGTTCGATCATTGAAAGTATTATGATGGATATCATGTTCGAAATACCTAGTCGAACAGAGATCAAGAAAGTACGCATCACTGAAGAAACTGTAGAAACAAAGAAACACCCTGTGTTCTACGATAAAGATGGGGAAATGGTCAGTTAATTAAGGTTTATATTTTTTTTGATTGAGATTTCTTTATAAAAAGCCTGCTAAAACCGATAGCATTCGGTTCTAGCAGGCTTTTTATCGATTCGTGCGATCAAGAATAAAAATAAGGAATATCACTGGCGATAGCTGGATAAGCAAAGACCATATCTGCAAGATCAGTTGCTGTAATTTTTCTATCGATCAGCAGACTGAAATAATTTATTAACTCATCCGCTTCATCATTCAAACAAGTTGCACCCATCAGAAGACCAGATTCTTTATCTATGATCATTTTGGCTTTTGATACGGGTTCATTTGTTCTACGGTAGCTAAACCAGGTGGTCGCGTCTAGGTCTGAAATGTCATATTTATTCTTGTTGTTTTTGGCCTCTTCAACTGTTACACCTACTTGAGCCAATTTCGGGCTAGAAAACACAATGCTTGGTACGCTTGGATAGGATAATGGCTCTGTAGTCTTCTCCGTAAGCAGTGAAACGAGGTAGCTGGCTTCGAGACTTGAAACTGGAGTCAGTTTTGGTTGCTCTTTAGAAAGGACATCTCCGATAGCAAAGATAGACGGGTTACTTGTCTGTAGGCGGTTGTCTACTTTGACACCTCTTTTATCATATTCAACTTTGACCTTGTCTAGATTCAGATTATCTGTATTTGGTATTCGACCAGTTGTGCCAAACACTAAATTTGTGGCTAACTGGAAGCCATTATTATCGGTTAAAACATAACCAGTGGATTGTTTCTCAATCTTTGTGACACCAGTATTTAAATGAAACGTTACACCCTTAGCTTCAAGTTGTGTCATGACTTCTTTTACGAATTCCTGGTCATATTCCCTAAGTGGTTGGTTGTTGTGCTGTATAACATGAACATCTGCTCCTGCAGCATTAGCGATAGCTGCGAATTCAAAAGCAATATAACCCGCACCAATAAAAGTGACGGTATCTGGCATTTCTGGGAGTGAAAGAAAATCATCACTCGTAAGGAAATGTTCGTACCCCGTAATATCAAGTAAGTTTGGACGTGCTCCCGTGGCAATGACAAATCGATCAGCTTCCAGCAAATCATCATTCACTTGTATAGTTAGCTGATCCACAAATTTGGCAGTACCAGTATATGTCTCAATACCAGCCGATTTCAAGCTTTCTTTACTTTGTTCAGGAACGGGATCAGTGAATGTTTTTTTGAAAGCCATCAAGTCTGGCCAGTCGATCTCAGGGACTTTAGTTATTCCTTTTCCCATCAAATGCATTGCTTTGTTTCTAACCTCTACGGCAGAAACTAAAACTTTTTTTGGATCACACCCTCGGTTTGGACAAGTGCCTCCCCATAGATCTGCTTCCACGATCGCTACTTTTTTTCCAGCGGAAGCTAGTCCAAAAGCAGTTGATTTTCCAGCGACACCACTACCAATCACGACAACATCGTAGGTGTTTTTCATCAAGAATCATCTCCAATTTTTAATAGTATGTTTGTTCATTTGTGAATGTATACAGATCTGAGTAGATAGTTAAAGTTAGTGGTATTAAAGCGAGAGAGCTTCATTGATTAAGAGTTGACAGATGAAACACTTCAACTCTAAACAATATTAATTTAAAAAAGAAAATGTAACTAGAGAACCAATATATGGGTGAAGCTAACGAACGCCTTCTACTTTAAGGAAGTAATATAAAAAAAATTTTTTTCGATAAGGGTGTTAGTCTATCCTCTTAATCTATCAAATGATTTGTGTTAAACTTTCAAACTGCCCTCTATTGATGTTAGTTTATCATTATTCATTGATATAATGTAGTAAAGCACATTCCGGTGAATAAGATAGGGAAAAGGTTGTTAGTGAAATAAGTCCGATAAATTTAAAATGGGGGGTGAAATTTGTGTTTAAACTGTGCAACTTTTCATGAGGGAAAGACTAACATTGGACAGTATCTATATCGAAATAGACACTTGTATGTAACACAATACATAATTGTAACTTTTTTTTAATGTAAACCTTTATGTTTTCGGGAAATATGGTATACTAACAAGTGTTTTATTAAATAGATTGAGGAGAGGTATGAATGAATAGCGATTATATAAATTATGCTGAAATTACAATTAGTGCAGTTTCTCCTTCTCAATATCCAGAAGATGGCTTACCAGAAATCGTAATAGCAGGACGTTCTAATGTGGGGAAATCGTCATTTATAAATACAATGGTTAATCGAAAAAACTTAGCACGAACTTCCGGTAAACCCGGGAAAACACGCACCTTGAATTTCTTTGATATTGAAAATGAACTTTTTTTTGTTGATGTCCCCGGTTATGGTTACGCCAAAGCTTCCAATGCAGAACAGGAAAAATGGGGCCACATGATGGAGGATTATTTCGCGACAAGAGAAGAACTTGTTTTGGGCATATTGCTCGTCGATTTTAGACATGAACCATCGGAACATGATATGTTAATGTATGATTTTTATAAACATTACAATGTACCAGTGTTCATTGTGGCTACAAAGTCAGATAAAATCAAAAAGTCAA
Organism: Alkalibacterium sp. f15; assembly: GCF_049389645.1. Lineage (GTDB taxonomy): Bacteria > Bacillota > Bacilli > Lactobacillales > Carnobacteriaceae_A > Alkalibacterium. The sequence continues at coordinate 160,967 of NZ_CP186540.1, read as the reverse complement.
AACACAATAAACACGAAAGTATCATTAGGAAAACTCTAAATGTAGCCCCTTCTGATAAGCTTTTTACCTTTTCTTCATTTACGAAGGAAGGACGTCAAGAAGTTTGGGATGCCATATTAGCTCACTTACCAAAGGATGATAGTGCATGAAACTGATTATGTATGGTGTGAATCGCGATACTGTATCCTATGATGACGTTCATAAGTATGGTCTGAATAAATCGATGCGTCTTAGTCATTTAAATGATATCAGCATATTTGACGGAGTGGTTGAGCTGGCATTGGTTGCGACCAATAACAGAAATGAATATTATTTATATATAGATGAAAAAACCTTTAAACACGGTGATTTACTAAGATATTTATCACGGCATACTGGAAAACCATTAGAAGAAATTATTTTGGAGACGTATAGTATGTTTAACGATGATGTTACCAAGCATTTATTTGATTTGACGAGCATTTTAAATGAAACGTCAGAATCCATTAATGATTTGGAACAAGCGCTTTACGAAAGCGTGACATATGGAACCGTAGGAAATGTTTTGTTTGAATTGTTTAATGCGGCTATAGATTTTTCATTGTCACTCTATGATAAAGAGTCTTTATATCCTTTGATAAACGGAGAAGTACCGAAAGCTATTCAAAAGATAAGAAGTCATTTTCCTGTAAAAAAAGATATCAATTATCTTATCATTGGGAATAATGAAATGATTACTCAAATGGTGAAGTATCTAATTAGAGAAACTGAATCTTATTTAACCTTTCTTGAGAGAAATGAAAAATCCAGAGAGCTGATCAAAAATATTGACAACTGGTTAGCCTTAACGAATAATTCTGCTTGGAGAAACCATATCCAATCTGTCGATTTAGGTCAACTTGTTTATCGACTGTCGAAAGCAGATGTTGTGATTATTGGTTCAAGTATAAAAAATGCCTGGTTATCACATGAATTATTAGAAGACATGTATGAAATGAGACCAACCGCAAAAAAACAGCTTATAATAGATTTAAGTGGAGCTCAGGATGAAACAGTTTTTTCTAACTATCAAACACTGAGTTATACTCAAATTGATGATACTTCGGGGAGCGATTATTCAAATGAAAAAATCGAAGTCGCTAAATCTTTTTATGATGAGTATTTAACAAATCAGACAAATGATTTTATGATGAAATTCAATTATATCGCTGAAAAAGATACCATTCGTATACCTGTAAATAAGGATACTAGCCATAATATAAGTTACGTTAAAAAAATAAGTCATAAGGTTTGAGGAGCATCATAAACCTTATGATTTATTTTTTTAATGAGTGTCAGAGCGAGAATCCCCAGTGTTAACTGAGAGATGAATCTTGTTTAAGATTCCTGATTTGGGTATGATAATTCTAGTAGGTAAAGACGACACCCAAGTCTGGACCTTCTAAAAATAGCTGAACATTGGCTCGGGATGAGCCTTGGCAAACTAGCCTGAACTGCTGTCTACAAGTTGAAATGCTACGCGGACAAGTTTTGGCTGTTCCCAGAAGCTCGGTACTTCGGTGCCGATGCAGTTCACAGTAAATCCAATTAGATATCACCTGTCATTTAGTGTAAAATGAATAGATGACAGTTGAGTGTTTTATAGAAAGAAGGAATATAAGTGTCAATGTTTTTAGATCAAGTTAAAGTAAGCGTAAAAGCCGGTAGTGGTGGAGATGGCATGGTAACTTTCAGACGAGAAAAATATATTCCTGACGGTGGACCGGCAGGTGGAGATGGTGGAGAAGGCGGAGACATCATTTTTGTAGTAGATGAAGGATTAAGAACGCTGATGGACTTCCGTTATAATCGTCATTTCAAAGCAAAACATGGCGAAAACGGCATGTCGAAAGGGATGCATGGTAGAGGAGCAAAAGATTTATACGTAAAAGTTCCCCCAGGCACAATTGTTAAAGATGCTGTCACAGGGACTATGTATGCAGACTTAACAGATAACGGGCAAAAAGCAGTCATCGTTAAAGGTGGACGCGGAGGTAGAGGCAACATCCGTTTTGCATCACCAAGTAATCCTGCACCTGAAATAGCAGAAAACGGTGAGCCAGGAGAAGACAAGGAAATTGAATTGGAATTAAAAGTGTTGGCAGACGTAGGTTTAATAGGCTTTCCTTCTGTTGGGAAATCAACGTTATTATCTGTTGTTTCTGCAGCACGCCCTAAGATTGGAGCATATCATTTCACAACGCTTGTACCGAATCTTGGAATGGTTAATACAGAGGACGGTAGAAGTTTTGTTTTGGCAGATATGCCTGGTTTAATCGAGGGTGCATCACAAGGTGTCGGCTTAGGTATCGAGTTCCTAAGACATATTGAAAGAACACGCGTATTGTTACACGTGATAGATATGAGTGGGGTTGAAGGCAGAAATCCTATTGACGATTACTTTACAATTAATGAAGAATTGGAACAGTATGACTTGAAATTACGCGAACGTCCTCAGTTAGTCATCGCCAACAAAATGGATATGCCTAAATCTGAAGAAAATCTTGCGAAATTTAAAAAAGAGCTAAAAAAAGCAAACGAAGATGTAGAAGTTTTTGAAGTATCTGCACTTACTCAAAAAGGCTTGAATACTGTCATGTCTCGCACTGTAGATTTACTGGAAACAACACCAGAATTTCCAATGTATGAAGACGAAACAGATAAAGAAGAAAGAGTTTTATATAAATTCATACCAGAAAACAAGAATTATTCAATCACGAGAGAACCTGATGGTACATGGGTTATTACGGGAGAAAAAATCGAGAAATTATATAAAATGACTAACTTCCAATTTGACGAATCTGTTATGCGTTTTGCACGCCAACTTAGAGGGATGGGTATTGATCAAGCTCTTAGAGACCGTGGTGCAAAAAATGACGATATAGTAAGAATAGATGATTTTGAGTTTAATTTTGTAGAATAAAAGTAGTAAAGGATTGGCATATGGAATTATTATTTTTAGGGACTGGATCAGGTGTCCCCGCTAAACATCGAAATGTCTCAAGCATGATGTTGAAGTTACTAGATGAAAGAAATGCTTTGTGGTTATTCGATTGTGGAGAAGCAACGCAACAGCAAATATTGAAAACGACTATAAAACCAAGAAAAATCGAAAAAATATTTATTACACATATGCATGGCGATCATATTTTTGGTCTTCCGGGTCTTTTAAGCAGTCGAGCTTTTCAAGGTGGAGAGTCAGCCATAACTATTTATGGACCTAAAGGAATTAAACAGTATGTAACCATGTCTTTAAAACTCTCACAATCTCATATTAGATATGGCATTCGGTTTGTTGAAATCGAAAATGAAGGAATAATCTTTGAGGACAATCAGTTTTTAGTTACAACTAAACGATTGCAACATGGAATTCCTTCATTTGGGTATAGAATTGTTGAGAAAGATCGAGAAGGAGAACTCATGGCTGATAAACTTCAAGCCATTGGGGTTCCTTTTGGACCTATGTTTGGTAAATTAAAAAAAGGTGAAACGATCGTATTAGAAGATGGGCAGGAAATCAACGGTGAAAATTTTGTTGGCCCCAAACAAAAAGGTCGGATCGTTACAATTCTCGGCGATACTAAATTCAGCTTAAAGAGTATAGAGTTAGCAGAAAATGCGGATGTACTGGTTCATGAAAGTACTTTTATTCATTCCGATATGGAATTAGCTCATAGTTACAATCATTCTACAAACCTAGAAGCTGTTGCAGTTGCACAAAAAGCCAAGGCTTCAAAACTTTTATTGACACATATTAGTGCAAGATACCTCTATGCTGACAGTAAATTAATGGAGAAAGAAGCACAAACCCTTTTTCCGAATACATTCGTGATGAGTGATTTTACTGAAGTTTCTATTCCATTAAAAAGAGACGAGGAATAAAATGAAATCATTAAAAGACAAAGTTGTCTGGGTTACTGGTGCTTCATCGGGTATAGGTGAAGCACTTGCCTATGGATTAGCCCGTAAAGGAGCTACATTGATACTCAGTGCAAGACGAAAAGATCAGTTAGAGCGTGTCAAACAAGAATGTGTAGAGCGATATGGTGTAAATGTAATTGTCTGTCCACTAGACGTTTCTAATTTGAGCGAAATAGATCGTGTCGTTGAGGTACTTTATTTAAAACTGAATAAAGTAGATGTATTGATTAATAATGCGGGTTACGGACTTTCAGAGGAATTCATTGATTGTGATTTTTCTAAAGTTGAAAACATGTTCAAAGTTAATGTATTAGGATTGATGTACTTATCCCAATGTGTGGCTAAAAATATGGCAGAGCATGAATCCGGTCATATTATCAATGTTGCTTCAATTGCCGGTAAGGTTGCGACACCAAAATCAGCAGTTTATTCATCAACTAAATTTGCAGTAATAGGATTTAGTAACGCTCTAAGATTAGAACTCAAAGAGCATAATATCCAGGTCACAACTATAAATCCTGGACCCGTTGATACCGCATTTTTTGATAAATTCGATCCAAAAGGCAGCTATCTCGAAAAAGTAGAACCTTTAGTTCTAACGCCTGAAGTTGTAGCTGAGAAGACAATAAAGATTATTGGGACGAACAAAAGAGAAGTCAATTTACCAGTCATGCTGGAATTCTCATCAAGATTTTATTCATTGTTTCCTTCAATTGGGGATTTTTTTATTGAACATTTATTTGACAGAAAATGATATATATTAATGTAATAAATGCGTACTATATGTTATTCTTAAGTATAACAAATGATGTATAGGAGGAATATTCAATGAAAAAACAATGGAGTATGGTTGGGGCAATTGTTTTATTTTTAGGTATCTCTATTTTATCTGTATTAAATGTTGATCCTGTACCAGTTAATTTTGGATTTGCTGTAGTCGAGTGGCCATTAATAGTTATTATTTTTGTTTCGGTCTTATTGGGTGCGTTAATTGCAACGCTGCTATCCACGTACAAGATGTTTACAGATCAACGCAAGAGTAAACATCAGGAGTCTGATAGTTCTTCAATGACAGCTGATGCACCGTCTGAAAGAAGAACACGTTCAGGTAAGAAAAAAACTGATACAGTTCAGAATGACAAAGTTGATGCAGAGACTCGATCAGATGAAAATGATATACTGTAATATAATGGTTTGTCAATTTAAGTAGGGGGTAAAAGTATGAATGATAATAAAATTGCTATTCTAACTGATTCGGGTTCGGATGTACCTCAAGAGATAAAAGAAAAATACAATGTAAAAGTAATCCCGTTAAAAATCATTTTTGACGATGGTGAATACATTGATAAGGTAACCATCACGGCTGAAGAAGTTTATCAGCGTATGGATAAAGAAATTCCGAAAACGTCTTTGCCTGACGGTGAAATGATCAAAGAAATGTTTGATGGCATTAAAGCTGAAGGTTACGAAAAAGTATTAGCTATTACAATATCAAGTGGTTTAAGCGGAACCAATAATATGGTTCGTGTAATTGCTGAACAATATGAAGGCTTAGAAATATTCGTTCTAGATACAAAAAACATTGGCATTGCTTCCGGATTTACAGTTGCCGAAGCAGCATTGCAAGTGGATCGTGGAGTAGATTGGGAAACCTTGAAAGTGAATTTAACAGAAGGTATCGAAAAAGCAAAAGTCTTTTTCTATGTACCTACTTTGGAATATTTGCAAAAAGGTGGAAGAATTGGTTTGGTTCAGTCCGTTCTTGGAAGCATGATGAATTTAAAACCTATCATTACCTGTAACGAAGAAGGTATTTATCATACTGTAGCTAAAGTTAGAGGTAAAACAAAATCGATCAAAAAAACGATTGATTTAGTTGAAGATTTTGCCAAGGGATCCAATAAATATAATCTAGCTATTGCCTATGGTGGCGAAACTGCCCGTGAAGAGGCTGAAGATATTCGTGAAGAAATGAAAATAAAATTACCGAATTTCGAAAATTTCTATTATGATCAAATCAGTCCTGCTTTAGGCGTTCATACCGGACCTGGGTTGATCGGTATTGGCGTTCAAATTCTGGATTAATATTAATCAACTTAAATTTTAAACAAGATACAATAAAGTCTTCCTTTATTGTGTCTTTTTTTTTGTTATAATTAAGTTCTGTGAGTAATACGAGGAGTGAAAGCATGCAAAACAGTAAAACATTTTGGAAATTAGATAAACAAGCAGATGAATCATTAATTGAGAAATTAGCACTCGAACTGAATAAATCGAAAACATTTATACGTTTATGCGTTACTAGAGGCTTAAATACTAAAGAAGCTATTCTAGATTTCGTTGAGCCTAACATAGACTGGATCGATGATCCATTCTTGTTTTTTGACATGGAAAAAGCTGTGGATCGAATTAAAAAAGCTGTGTCCAACAATGAAAAAATAACTATCTACGGTGATTATGACGCTGATGGTGTCACGAGCACGGCTATTTTATACGAGGCCGTTGAATTGCTAGGAGGCCAGGTCGACTATTTTATTCCAAATCGTTTTAAAGAGGGATATGGTCCAAACGTGGACGCATTTGATCAGATCATAGACAGCGGAACACAGTTGATAGTAACTGTTGATAACGGCATTTCGGGACACAAAGCTATTTCACATGCTCAAGCTAGAGATGTTGATGTTATTGTGACTGACCACCATGAATGTCCAGAAGAGCTTCCAAATGCATTTGCCATCATTCACCCGAGACATCCAAAGCAACACTATTCTACACCGGACTTATCGGGTGCAGGAGTAAGTATGAAAGTCGCACATGCACTACTCGGCGAATGTCCAACAGACTTTTTAGAGTTAGCAGCTATCGGAACCATTGCTGACCTAGTCTCTTTAAAAAAAGAAAACAGAGCAATAGCCTATTTTGGACTGAAAGCTTTGAAACAAACACAGCGTTTAGGGTTGCTTGCATTAATGCAAGTTTCTGACATAAAACCTGAAACAGTTGATGAGGAATTGATTGGTTTTAAACTTGCTCCCCCGATCAACGCTGTCGGCCGGTTAGGTGATGCTTCGTTAGTCGTGGATTTATTAACAACTTTTGATGAAGAAAAAGCATTCAAGTTGAGTAAAGAAATATTATTGAAGAATGACGAGAGAAAAGAAATCGTCGAAAAAATCACTCAAGAAGCACTAGATTTGGCAAAAACAAAACAATCACAGTCTTTCTTGGTTTTAGCCAAAAAAAATTGGCATGAAGGTGTTTTAGGAATTGTTGCAAGTAAAATCTCAGAAAAATTCCATAAACCTGTACTTGTCTTAACTATAAATGAATCGGAAGACAAGATAAAAGGTTCAGGCCGAAGTATTGAAGGTTTCAATCTATATGAGTGTGTAAATGAATTCAGAGACAACCTTCAAAGTTTCGGTGGTCACGAGATGGCTTGTGGTTTGAGTTTAGATCGTGATTATTTAGGGGAATTTACCGATGCAGTCAATAGAAAAGCAGAGAAAAGCCTGAGCAAACTGCCTAGTGAAAAAGTCTTTAAAGTCGACGCGAAAATTGAGTGGGATGAAATTGACACACAGTTAGTTGAAGAAATTGATTTGTTGAGACCCTTTGGTCAAGAGAATATAAAACCGTTATTTAAGATCGAGTCTGTTTTGCCAGAGAATTCTAAAAAAATCGGTGCCAATCAAACACACTTTAAGGCGACCTTAACTAGAGATAATAAACAAATGGATATGATTGCATTTAATAGCGCAGATTGGTCTGACATACTCAAATCATCACCTGAAATTGATATCATCGGTTATATCTCGATCAATGAGTGGAATGGTTTCAGAAAAGTCCAGCTGCAAGCCTTGGATTATAACTCAAATGAACCATTGATAATCGATCAGCGGAAAAGTACGATCAAAGAAGAAATGTTTAAAACGTCAAATGTTCATTTTCTGTTTTTCCAATCGACCGTTGCCAAACGCTGGATACAGACAGTTGACAAGCAATCCACTTATCAAATCTTCGAAGCAAAAGCTGATTTGATGGAGATTCCTACGGGTGTGCCCGTCATAGTAGTGGATACCCCTGAGGATATTAAGGATTTCAGACGAATTTATCAGACGTATCAATCTCAACCGCTGTATTTATATTTCCATTCGCCCAATGACTACTACATGAAAGGGATGCCCAAAAAGCATCAATTTCAAAAATTGTATAAATGGCTGATAACAAAAAAAGAAATAGTACTGGCACAAGACACTAAACAAATGGTCAAGAGTATGCATTTAGATAAAGACACAATAAAATTTATGTTGATGGTGTTTTTAGAGAACGAATTTGTTACAATAGAAGATGGTAAGTTGAGCATCGTGTCTCATCCAACTAAGAAAAATTTGGAAGATACGATTACTTATAAAAAAAGGTTAGATCAAATAGAGGCTGAAGAAATTCTCGTCTATAGTTCTTTCAAAGAATTGCTTGCTTACCTGAAAAATCAATGATGAACGATTCAAATGATGGAGGAAGACAAATGGATTTTAAAAAATATATCGCTGATGTTCCCGATTTTCCAGAAGAAGGTATTATATTTAGAGATATTTCACCTTTGATGGCTGATGGAGAAGCTTACAAAGCTGCAACAGATAGAATTGTTGAATACGCCAAAGATAAACGTGTCGACATGATTGTTGGTCCAGAAGCCAGAGGTTTTATCGTTGGATGTCCTGTTGCTTATGAATTAGAAATTGGTTTTTCTCCCTGCAGAAAAAAAGGGAAATTACCGAGAGACACTATTGAAGTAGGTTATGGATTAGAATACGGCAATGATGTTTTACAACTGCACAAGGATTCTATTAAACCTGGACAAAGAGTTTTAATAACAGATGACTTACTTGCTACAGGTGGAACGATAGCTGCGACAATCAAACTCGTGGAAAAACTTGGTGGAATAGTTGTCGGTGCTGCATTCTTTATTGAATTGGAAGCTTTAAAAGGCCGAGATAAAATTAAAGGCTATGATATTTTCACATTAATGACATATTGATACTAAAAAAGCCGTCCTCCATATGGAGGACGGCTTTTTTAGTATCAATATTTAAATTAAATGGATTAAAAAATGTGACTTCTATAAAGCGAGATGACTTTACCTAAAATTTTGACATGATTAAGTATAATTGGATCCATTGTTTCATTTTCAGGTTGTAACCGGATGTGATTGTCCTCTTTGAAGAATCGTTTGCAGGTAGCTTCATCTTCATCAGTCATAGCGATGACAATGTCCCCATTGTTTGCAGATTCTTGCTTGCGGACGATAACCTGATCACCATCTAAAATACCGACATCCATCATACTGTCACCACGTATGGTTAACATAAAGAGGTTACCTTTTTCTATTTCCAAATCACTAGGGATAGGAAAGTAGTCTGTGGCTTCTTCAATAGCTAAAATGGGTTCACCAGCCGTCACTATTCCCAGAAGAGGAATCTTATCCTCGTCCATATTAATACCCAGTTTATCTAGTCCCTCAGAAGTAAATTCAATTGCTCGAGGTTTCGAAGGATCCCGTATGATATACCCGTTCTTTTCTAGTCGTGCCAAATGACCGTGTACTGTAGAAGTAGACGACAGTGCGGTAGCTTCACCAATTTCTCGAACAGTCGGTGGATACCCCTTCTTTTTTACTTGTTTATGGATGAAATTCAAAATTTCTAGTTGTTTCTCACCTTTACGACCTCGTGTACTCATACTAAAACCCTCTCTATAATATGTTAATTAAATGGAACAACCGTTCTGTATTTTTTTAAAGTATAGCACAGTATAGGCTTCAAATCAAACGAATGTTCGAAGAAAAAAGATGAAGAAAAATGAATGATAATATCATCTAAAACTGTCACTTTTTAATGACAAATGGTATGATGAACAATGTGAAACATAACGTACCTGAAATGATATAAGGAGGATAATATGTTAGAAAAACAAAAACTTGACCGTATTAATGAATTGGTAAGAAAAGAAAGAAATGACGGATTATCAGAAGAAGAGAAACAAGAACAAAAAGGCTTGAGAGAAGAATATATAAAAGCTTTTCGTTCTGGTATGCGAAACCAGATAGAGGGCATAAAAGTAGTCGATCCGGATGGTAATGATGTGACCCCCGATAAAGTTAAAGAAATTCAAAAAGAAAAAGGGATTCATAACCGCGACTAAGCAATCACGGATTCTTAAAATGATAGAGTTTACATTGTAATGAAGGGGCAAAAATAGTACAATAATAAAGAAAGTTTAAAATTTAAACAAACGAAAGGATTGAAGTTCATTGTTCAATAAAACTGATCAAATGGCAGTAGATACAATACGTACACTGAGTATGGATGGCGTACAGAAAGCAAATTCAGGTCACCCGGGATTACCTATGGGGGCTGCACCTATGGCGTATACATTATGGACACGTCACTTGAATGTTAATCCAAAAAACCCTAAATGGTTTGACCGTGACCGTTTTGTCTTAAGTGCAGGTCATGGTTCTATGTTACTTTACAGTTTATTGCATTTGTCTGGTTATGATGTAAGTATTGATGATCTGAAAAATTTCCGTCAGTTGGATGGAAATACACCGGGACATCCAGAAGTTCATGTTACAGATGGAGTAGAAGCAACAACGGGACCTTTAGGTCAAGGCTTTGCAAATGCTGTTGGAATGGCAATGGCTGAAGCGCATTTGTCTGCAACTTACAATAAAGATAATTACAATCTTGTAGACCATTATACCTATGGTTTATGTGGCGATGGCGATTTGATGGAAGGTGTTTCTCAGGAAGCAGCTTCATTAGCAGGTCATCTTAAACTTGGTAAATTAGTCATGTTATATGATTCCAACGATATTTCTTTAGACGGACCTACATCAAAAGCATTCACTGAAAATGTCGGCCAGCGTTTTGAAGCATATGGCTGGGAACATATCTTGGTTGAAGATGGCAATGACATGGAAGCTATTGATAATGCAATCAAACAAGCAAAACAAACAACAGACAAGCCAACTTTGATCGAAGTTAAAACGATCATCGGTTTTGGTGCTCCTAACGAAGGAACACATAACGTTCATGGTGCCCCACTTGGTCCAGAAGGTGTCGAAGCGGCTAAAAAAGCTTACGGATGGGAAGGCGAAGACTTCTACGTTCCTAAAGAAGTAAGTGATCGTTTCAATGAATACATGGTTGAAAAAGGACAAAACCTTGAAAAAGGATGGAATACTTTAGTTGAAAACTATAAGAATGACTATTCTGATTTAGGCAAGAAATTTGAGCTGGCATTATCTGGAGATTTACCAGAAAATTGGGATGACTCATTACTTTCTTATTCTGAAGAAGATGGTGCATCTGCAACGCGTGCATCAAGTGGTCAAATGATCAATGCTATCGCTAAAGCTGTACCTAACTTATGGGGGGGAGCTGCCGACTTATCAAGTTCAAACAAAACAATGATCGACGGCGAAAAAGATTTCCAACCTGGACAATATGAAGGCCGTAACATTTGGTATGGTGTTAGAGAATTTGCAATGGCAGCTGCTATGAACGGAATTGTGCTACATGGTGGAACCAAAACATATGCGGCAACATTCTTCGTGTTTACTGACTATCTCAGACCAGCCGTCCGTTTAGCTGCGCTATCAAAAATCCCAGCTATTTATGTGATGACACATGATTCTGTAGCTGTTGGTGAAGATGGCCCTACGCATGAACCTGTTGAACAACTTTCAAGTTTCCGTGGCATGCACAACTTAACTGTTTTGCGACCTGCAGACGGTAACGAAGTGGCAGCTGCATGGGAGATTGCTTTAACATCAAAAGATAGACCGACAATGCTGGTATTTTCTCGTCAAAATCTTCCAGTGTTATCTGGATCTAAAGAAATGGCTAGAGAAAATGTCAAAAAAGGTGCGTATGTCCTTTCACCTGCAGATAAAGAAACGCCAGATGGTATCCTGATCGCTACTGGATCCGAAGTATCATTGGCAGTTAAAGCTCAAAAAGAATTGAAAGCTCAGGGACATGATGTTTCTGTCGTTTCAATGCCAAGCTTCGACTTATTCGAAAATCAATCAGAAGAATATAAAGAATCAGTTCTTCCAAGTTCTGTTTCAAATCGTGTAGCCATTGAAATGGGCTCATCATTCGGATGGCATAGATATGTCAAAAATGATGGCAAAGTCATGGCAATTGATAAATTCGGAGCAAGCGGTAACGGGGATGCAGTTGTGGAAGCATATGGCTTTACGACACAAAATGTTGTGAACACATATTTATCAATAAACAACTAAACAATTAAATGAATTGAATGATTAATCATTAAACTTCCTTTCAATTATTATTTTGAAAGGAAGTTTTTTGAGATAGACTTATTGATTTATAAGAATAAATTGACTAATTTGAATTTATAGGTTTATTTTTAGTCGTTGATTGTGTAAAATAGTTTCAGTGAGCAGTTTTATTCGAATATTTAAAACGAGCGACAAGTTTTTTACTAGTAACGGTTGAGAGGAGTGAATATTTATGAATACAGGGTTAGCTATATTTTTAATCATTTTAGCTTTAATTGGTGGACTTGTTGGAGGCTTCTTCATTGCAAGAAAATATATGATGGATTATTTTGAAAAAAATCCTCCTATCGATGAAAACATGTTGCGCATGATGATGATGCAAATGGGACAAAAGCCTTCTGAAAGAAAAATCAATCAAATGCTGAGTCAAATGAAGACACAACAAACGAATGCTAAAAAGAAAAAGAAAAAGAAATAGAAATAGAAATAGAAATAGCACTAGTGAATAGAAAGACAGCGGACAGAGATCCTGTCCGCTGATTAATAAAACAACATGACATATTGTCACATTGTGTTAAAGGTTGTCAAAAAGAGAATGTAAATTGTGGGAGATTAGAATAATGGACATATTTAAACGATTAGGATGGTTTTTCAAAAAAGAAAAGAAATCCTATTTAATAGGCGTTGCAGGGTTATTGATTGTAGCGATTTTACAACTTATACCACCACGTATTATCGGTATTGTTGTCGATGAAATAGAAACAGAAACGCTGACGCAACAATCTTTGCTCCAGTGGTTGATCATTTTAACTTCAACAGCGATCATACAATACCTCTTAAGATACATGTGGCGCGTAAGGATTTGGGGGAACGCAGCCAAATTAGAACAGATTGTCAGAAGGCAATTATACGATCACTTCACGAATATGGACAATGTATTTTTTCAAAAATATAGAGCAGGCGATCTGATGGCGCATGCGACGAATGATTTGAGAGGTTTGCGTATGGTTGCAGGTGGCGGAATACTCACTATGGCTGATGCAATTAGTGTCGGTTTAACAACGCTTATTGCAATGATGTTCATAGTCGATTTAAGATTAACTTTAATCGCCGTCATCCCTCTACCATTTTTAGCACTCACATCTCGCTTGTTGGGTAGACGACTGCATCTGCGTTTTAGAGATGCTCAAGCTGCTTTTTCTCAGTTAAATGATAAAGTACAGGAAAGTATCCAGGGTATCAAAGTAATCAAGACTTTTGGACAAGAAAAAGAAGATGTTGATGAGTTTATCAACCAAACAGATAACGTTGTACAAAAAAATAAATCAGTGTACAAAATTGACTCTCTATTTGATCCTGCTATTACGTTTATAATGGGGATATCCTATTTCTTAACAATTCTTGTAGGTGGATTGCTTATCACGGGTAATGAAATATCGATTGGAGATTTTATAACATTCATAAACTATATCGGTATGCTGGTATGGCCAATGTTTGCCATCGGCAGACTCTTCAACATTATTGAACGTGGTTCAGCGAGTTATGACCGAATTGAAAACTTATTAAGAGAAGATACGGCGATCAATGAACGACAAGGTGCAATCGAAGAACCTGTTTCTGGAACCTTGCGATTTGATATCGATTCGTTTAGCTATCCAGATGACGAAGTGGTCGCATTACATCATGTTAAGTTTGATATTGATCAAGGACAAACATTAGGTATCGTAGGTAAGACGGGTGCGGGTAAGACGACTATCATGAAATTGTTGCTTCGCGAATATGATACCTATAAAGGTTCAATCAATTATGGTGGTTATGACATCAAAGATTATACCTTAGATGCACTGCTTAAGAGAGTCGGTTATGTACCACAGGACAATTATCTCTTCTCTAATACGATTCGAGAGAACATTCGTTTTGCAGATCCAACTGTTCCTCAAGAAGCAGTAGAAGCTGCTGCAAAATTGGCTGATATTCATCAAGACATTCTGGACCTTCCTGAAGGCTACGATACTAAAGTAGGCGAACGTGGTGTCTCATTATCTGGAGGCCAAAAACAACGAATTTCTATTGCGCGTGCAATACTTATAAATCCTGAGTTGATGATTCTGGATGATTCACTTTCAGCTGTGGATGCTAAAACGGAAGAAATCATTTTGTCAGGCTTAAAAGCAATTCGTCAGAATCAAACAACAATCATTGCGGCCCATCGAATTAGTTCTGTTATGCATGCTGAAGAGATCGTCGTCATAAAAGAAGGTACAATTGTCGAAAGAGGAACGCATGGCGATTTACTCGAACAGGGTGGATGGTATAAAGAGATGTATGAACAGCAGCAACTTGAACGTAAATTGGAAGGAGAGGATTACTAATTATGGAACAGAAAGAATTATCAGTTAGACGATCCATACCTTTCAAAGAACAGATGGTTGTCTTGAAACGAATTATGAAATTTGGAAACCCTTATAGAAAACAATTTGCCATAGCTATACTTTTTAGTTTGGCATTGGCGATTTCAACTGCGGCTTTACCCCGTATCATTCAATTATTCATTGATAATCATTTAACAACCGGAGATGTAACCCTTCAAATCATTCTGATGTTTGCAGGACTACATTTCGGTGTCACGCTGATTCGTTTAACGGTCTGGTATTTCGAGCTATATATTTTCAATATGGCCTCAGAAAGAACGGTCCGGAATATACGTAATCAATTATTCGAGAAATTGCATAAACTAGGGATGCGCTTTTTCGATCAGACATCGACAGGGTGGATAATTACGCGTGTAACCAACGACACAGAAGCGATGAAAGATTTCTGGCATGTGTTTTTGGCCATCATGCAAGGGGTCTTTGGTGTTGTTATTTCATTAGGGGCTATGTTTTTACTTGATGTGACGGTAACACTTTGGATTTTAGTCTTCGCACCAGTGTTATTAGTTATCGTTCGTATCTATCAAGTGTATAGCTCGAAAACGTATAATGATATGAAATCAAAAATGAGCCTGTTGAATACCAAATTAGCGGAAACCATTAATGGTATTTCAATCATTCAACAATTTCGTCAAGAAAAGCGTCTACAAAAAGAGTTCGAAGAGACCAACCAGTCTTATTTTGATTCGCGTTTTTCAATGATAAAAATTAATGCATTGTTGTTGAGTCCAGTAATCAATCTACTTTACACTTTATCAATTGTTGTCATCTTGGCTATCTTTGGTACAGAGTCTTTAGCTGGACCTGTGGAAGTCGGGATCATTTATGCCTTTACATCATATGCAAATAACTTTTTCAAACCTTTAACACAATTGATGGATAGTATGAGCTTATTTCAAGAGGGTATTGTCTCAAGTAGCCGTATCTTAACAGTTATGGACAATGAGGAGTATGCACCCGCTCAGCTAGATAATAAAGATGCACATATAGTGGATGGGAAAATTGAATTCAAAAATGTATCATTCTCCTATGACGGTAAAAATGATGTTTTGAAAAATATTTCTTTCACTGTTAATCCTGGAGAAACGATTGCTCTAGTGGGACATACCGGTAGCGGGAAATCTTCTGTTATTAATGTGCTGATGCGCTTTTACGATTTCCAAGAAGGAGAAGTCTTTATTGATGGGAAATCTATCAAAGAGTTTCCGATGAGAGAATTGCGAAGACGCACGGGATTAGTTCTTCAAGACTCGTTCCTCTTTTACGGGACAATAAAAGATAATATCCGATTACTCAATGATTCAATCACTGATAGAGAAATCATAGAGGCTGCGCGTTTTGTTCAAGCAGACAAGTTTATTGAAGAGCTCCCAGGTCAGTATGATGCAAGAGTAGTTGAACGTGGAGCTAGCTTTTCTAGTGGTCAAAAACAATTGATTTCATTCGCGAGTACAATTGTAAGAGATCCAAAAATTCTTATTTTGGATGAAGCAACGGCGAATATCGATACTGAAACCGAAGCGCTGATCCAAGAAGGTTTAGAACGCATGAGAAAAGGCCGCACCACGGTGGCTATTGCGCATAGATTGTCAACGATCAGAGATGCTGATCAGATTTTAGTGTTAGATGATGGACACATCGTTGAAAGAGGGTCACACGATGAACTCATTGAACGTGGTGGCCAATATAAAGATATGTACGAATTACAAAATCTAGGTATACAGTCTAAATAACAGATAATATTAGATAGTGGGAAAGTCATCCGTTGATGATTTATCCCACTATTTTTTATGCTGTAGACTATTTAGGCTGGAAAGTGCAGACTCGGTATTCAGATTTTCGTGAGTTCGACATCTTGAACTGGAAAGAGCAGACTCGGTGTTTAGATTTTCGTGAGTTCGACATCTTGAATTGGAAAGTGCAGACTCGGTGTATAGATTTTCGTGAGTTCGACATCTTGAACTAGAAAGTGCAGATTCAGCGTCTAAATAGTTATGAGTTCGACATCTTGAACTGGAAAGTGCAGATTCAGCGTCTAAATAGTTATGAGTTCGACATCTTGAGCTAGAAAGTGCAGACTCAGCGTCTAAATAGTCGTGAGTTCGACATCTTAAGCTGGAAAATGTAGATTCAGCATCTAAATAGGTATGAATTCGACATTTCGAGCTGGAAAGTGCAGACTCACATCTTTTTTATCATTTATTGGCCCTTAGGTATTTAGAAAAAGAAACAGGCTGAGACAAAAGTCCCAGCCTGTACTATTATAATTAGTTAAATTTTTTAATATTAATTATTTGTCTAACTGTTCAAAAGCTGTTTGAATCTTTTCAGAGTAATAAGCATTTGTATCCTTTACACCCTCAACTTTACGTTCCACATAGAAAGCTTTACCGATGCGAACGGTTGCTTTTTTACGCTTAATTAAGTCTTTGAAAGTAAGCGGACCACTGTATACGGCAGGAACGATCTGTTTTTTGCTCATTTTTGCTATTGTCACTGCACCGCCCTTTAATTCGTTGGAATGTCTTGTTCCTGTGGGGAATATGACTAAACCTAAATCACTTTCTTTAAGAGACTTTACAGGTATTTTTATTGCACTGGGTCCAGGATTGTTTCTATCTACTGGAAAAGCGTTTAAATTAGTGAGAAACCAACCGATTATCGGATTCTTAAATAATTCTTTTTTTGCCATAACGCTGAATTGTTTAGGTGATGCGGCCAGCACGAGATAAAGTGGATCTATCCACGAGCGGTGAGGGGCTATTAGAATATAATTTTCATCTTGAGGCAAATTTTCTTTACCAACAAAATTAGGTTTGCCATTTAGAATCCAAACTAACAAAAGCACTAGGCTACGTACTACCGAGAAAAACATATTAGTCACTTCCTTTTTTTTCACTTTTCTTATTAGTATGCGGTAGGAGTTAAAATTTAGCAAGATAATTTTAACTGATTATTGCATTTAATCATTATTCATAGTATAATTGTTAACAGTGCATAAAGCACTAATTTCACACCTTAGTTGATGCTCTGAATGGTGCTCCAAATGCCATGGAGTGTTCAGGCAGATGAAACTAGGGGAGGAAAATACAAAACCAAATGGAGGAATGACAAAATGGCAGTAGTATCAATGAAACAATTATTAGAATCAGGAGTACATTTCGGACACCAAACAAGACGTTGGAATCCAAAAATGAAACCTTTTATCTTCACAGAAAGAAACGGAATTTACATTATCGACTTACAGAAAACAGTTAAGTTGATCGATAAAGCTTACAACTATGTACGTGAAGTTGCTGAAGATGGCGGAGTTGTACTTTTTGTAGGTACAAAAAAACAAGCTCAAGATGCAATCAAAGAAGAAGCTGTAAGAGCGGGCGCTTACTACATCAACCATCGTTGGTTGGGTGGAACATTAACTAACTGGGACACAATCCAAAAACGTATTAAACGTTTGAAAGAATTAGAAAAAATGGAAGAAGACGGAACATTCGAAGTCTTACCTAAAAAAGAAGTGGGCCTATTAATCAAAGAACGTGACCGTTTAGATAAATTCTTAGGCGGAATCAAAGATATGCCTAGAAAACCAGACGTATTGTTCATTGTAGACCCACGTAAAGAACACATTGCAGTTAAAGAAGCACAAAAATTAAACATTCCTATCGTAGCAATGGTAGATACTAACTGTGATCCAGATGAGATCGATGTAATTATTCCTTCAAACGATGATGCTATTCGTGCAGTTAAATTATTAACTAAAACAATGGCTGACGCTGTTATCGAAGGTAACCAGGGAGAAGAAGGCTTTGAAGAAGAAGCTAAATCTGATTCTTTAGATGAAATTGTTGAAGTTGTAGAAGGCGACAACGAATAATTTAAACTTACAGGTTAGAACCATAATCTACTGAGGAGGAAAAAGTACAGTGGCAAATATTAAAGCAGCTCAAGTTAAAGCATTACGTGATAAAACAGGCGTAGGTATGATGGATGCGAAAAAAGCGTTAGTGGAAACTGATGGCGATATGGACGCAGCTATTGATTATCTAAGAGAAAAAGGCGTTTCTAAAGCAGCTAAAAAAGCTGACCGCATTGCGGCTGAAGGCTTATCAAACGTTTATGTTGAAGGGAATATAGCAGCTATTGCTGAAATCAACTCTGAAACAGACTTCGTTTCTAAAAACGATAAATTCCAAAATATAGTTAAAGGCATCACTAAAACAGTCGCTAGCAACAATCCAGCTTCTGTTGAAGATGCTTTACAATTAGACATGAATGGCGAAACGATTCAAGATACTATCACTGAAGCTATGACTACAATTGGTGAAAAAATCACTTTCCGTCGTTTTGCAGTATTGGAAAAAACAGATAACGATATATTTGGCGATTACGAACATATGGGCGGACGCATCGGTGTCTTAGCTGTTGTTGAAGGAACAGACAACGTCGAAGTTGCACGTAACGTAGCTATGCACGTTGCAGCAATCAATCCTAAATATATTACACGTGAAGATGTTGCTCAAGACGAAAGAGATCACGAATTAAACGTATTGACGGAACAAGCATTAAATGAAGGAAAACCAGCAAACATCGTTGAGAAAATGGTTCAAGGACGTTTGAATAAATGGTTAGCAGAAGTTAGCTTAGTTGATCAACCTTACGTTAAAAATCCAGACGTAACAGTTGGACAATACTTGAAAGAACATGGCGCTTCAATTAAAACCTTTATCCGTTACGAAGTAGGAGAAGGAATTGAAAAACGTTCTCAAGACTTCGCTGCTGAAGTACAAAGTCAATTAGGAAAATAATTAAACATTAAAAAAGCAGGGATAGTTCACTATTCCTGCTTTTTTTTATAGTAATATACGAACAAATGGTATGTTTTTTTAATGACGCTACACTTAAATTGTGGTAAAATTACTATTGTATGAATGATGGAGGGAAAGATTTTATGGATGAACCGAAGTATAAACGTATTATATTAAAAATAAGCGGAGAAGCGCTTGCTGGTGATGTTGGATTTGGTATACAACCACCAACCATTCACAAAATTTGTCAGGAAATCAAAGAGGTTCATGAATTAGGTGTTGAAATTGCCATTGTTGTTGGCGGTGGCAATATTTGGCGCGGTCAAGTTGGTGCAGAGATGGGTATGGAACGTTCTCAGGCAGATTATATGGGCATGATTGCTACCATCATGAATGGACTAGCTTTGCAAGATTCATTAGAAAACATAGGGGTTCCGACTCGTGTACAAACCTCGATCGAAATGCGTCAAGTTGCTGAACCTTACATTAGAAGAAGAGCAATCAGACATTTAGAAAAAGGTAGAGTCGTTATCTTTGCTGGTGGTACAGGCAGTCCGTATTTCTCTACAGACACAACGGCTGCACTGAGAGCTGCTGAAATGCAGGCTGATGTCATCATGATGGCAAAAAATAATGTTGATGGCGTTTATTCTGCTGATCCAAATATTGATGCAGATGCTGTGAAATATGAGGAATTGACTTATTTAGATATTATCAATAATTCATTGCAAGTCATGGATATAACCGCTTCATCATTAAGTATGGATAACGATATCCCTTTAGTAGTATTTAAATTGAATGAAACAGGTAACATCAAGCGTGTTGTTCTTGGCGAACCAATAGGGACAACTGTTAGGAGGAGTAAGTAATGACGGAAGCAATCTTGAAAGAAACACAAGAAAGAATGAAAAAAGCGGAGCAATCCTATGTAAGAGAGTTAGGTAGTATCAGAGCGGGCCGTGCCAATCCAAGTTTATTGAATCGTGTAAATATTGATTATTATGGTGCACCAACGCCTTTAAATCAAGTAGCACAGATTTCAGTACCTGAAGCGCGAGTACTTCTCATCACCC
Source organism: Alkalibacterium sp. f15 (assembly GCF_049389645.1). Taxonomy (GTDB): domain Bacteria; phylum Bacillota; class Bacilli; order Lactobacillales; family Carnobacteriaceae_A; genus Alkalibacterium. The sequence continues at coordinate 140,404 of NZ_CP186540.1, read as the reverse complement.
CTTACGATAAAAATGCTTTGGGTGATATAGAAAAAGCTATCAACCAATCAGATATTGGTATCCCGCCTTCAAATGATGGTAACGTTATTCGCTTAATTGTTCCCGCATTAACTGAAGAAAGACGTAAGGATATTGCAAAACAAGTAGGTAAAGAAGCTGAAAATGCCAAAGTTGCAATCAGAAATATTCGTCGTGATGAAATGGATTCTCTTAAAAAAGCTGAAAAAGCTGGAGATTTAACAGAAGACGATCTACGTGAGTATGAAGAAGAAGTTCAAAAGTTGACAAATGTCAGTGTTAAAGCTGTCGATAAATTGTCTGAAGAAAAAGAGAAAGAAATTTTAGAAGGTTAAAAAGTAAGGAGAGTAGCACAGGGAAACTTAACAGAATGCCTCTTTGAGGTATCATTCTCTAAGTTTTTGAGCTTACTCTCCTTTTTCTTGATAAAATATTATAGTTTATCTATGATGTACTTATTAACAAGTTTGGTGACAAGAGTTGTCACAACAATACTTATGATATACTTTCGCAAACGTCTCACGTGGGCGTTCCTCCCTCAAAAATCTTTGATTAACATTATTAATTCTACTTATAGTATAGCAAATAACCAGTAAGTGATAAACTATATTGATTCGACTATTTTTTATAATATGGAATTGTTATGGCAATTCCTGTATGTTTTTACTACAATAGAAGAGATGTCTCAAACTTTAGGAGGGTAAGGTGTAGCTTAAACACCGCCAAATATGAATGAACAAGAGAATAATAGTCCCAATCATGTAGCCATCATCATGGACGGGAATGGACGATGGGCTCAAAAACAAGGGAAACCAAGAAAATTTGGACACGAAGAAGGTATGGAAGCTATCCGTAGAGTAACGATGCGAGCGAGTGAGAGAGGCGTAAAAGTTCTCACCTTGTATGCTTTTTCTACAGAAAATTGGAAACGACCTCCTCAAGAAGTCCACTTCTTAATGCAATTACCCATTCTTTTTTTTGATCGGTTCGTACCTGAACTTCAAGAAAAGAATGTTAAAGTAAATATGATAGGATTTGAAGACAAAGTTCCTAAGTCTACAAAAAAAGCTATCAGCAAAGCGATGGATCAAACAAAAGGAAATACAGGGATGGTGCTGAATTTCGCTTTTAATTATGGCGGACGTGCTGAGATCACTAAAGCAACGCAAGCTCTTTGCAGAAAAGTTTTAAATAATGAAATTTCTTGTGATGATATAACAGAAGCACTCATAGAAGAACATTTATTCACACATTCGATAGCTCCTTATCAAGAGGTCGATTTACTCATAAGAAGTAGTGGAGAACAACGATTAAGTAACTTCTTGCTATGGCAAAATGCCTACAGCGAATTTTATTTTACAGATTTACTATGGCCCGATTTTAATGAGGAAGTCTTTGATCATATTATTGCAGAATATCAGAAAAGACAAAGACGATATGGAGCCGTTTAATCTACAGAAAGCTGAGGATAGGATATGTTGACTAGAATATTGACAGCCATTATAGCGCTAGGACTATTTGTACCAATAGTTCTGATAGGCTCATGGCCATTGGTCATTGTGATGACGTCTATAGCTGTTATTGGCCTTTCAGAATTTCATAAAATGAAAAAAATAACTATAACTTCAGCGCCAGCAATCCTGTCATTAATAGGAGTAGCCTTGATGGTTTTATCCGTTTATTTTCCGGTTCTGTTTGCAGTTGAAGTCTTTACACGAACCGTTAGTTTAGTTATGGTCTTGCTCTTTTTATATTCTATAGCTTTTACGCAACTGACAACACAAGATATAGGAGAAATCGTTTTGATTATGACCTATATCGGTATTGGGTTCTATTCATTTGTTACATTAAGATTCAATAATCTATCCTTGCTTATTTTAGTATTGTTAGTCATTTGGGCTACGGATACAGGTGCGTACCTAATTGGAAGGAAAATAGGGAGAACAAAATTAGCACCGAACATTTCTCCGAATAAGACGGTTGAGGGATCTATAGGGGGCACTATTGTAGCGTCAATTGTAGCATTCGTCTATTTGTTTTATTTCTCTCAATCAGACTTCCTATGGGCTACTTTTGCATTGATGGTTATTATTTCCATTACAGGACAAATTGGAGATTTACTTGAATCGAAGATAAAAAGAGAGTACCATACAAAAGATTCAGGGAAATTATTACCTGGTCATGGTGGCATTCTAGATCGTTTTGATAGTTTGCTGCTTGTTTTAAATGTATTGTTTATATTAGGTATTGTATGATTTATAAAGGAGTTTTGATATGATTCAAAATATTTTAGCATTCATCTTAGTTTTCGGCATTATCGTTGTCGTTCATGAGTTCGGACATTTTTACTTCGCTAAACGTGCGGGTATATTGGTCCGAGAATTTTCTATAGGGTTTGGTCCTAAACTGTTTTACCATCGTAAGGGAGAAACGACGTATACTATACGTCTGTTGCCCGTAGGTGGTTACGTCAGAATGGCCGGCTATGAGGAAGAGGCCGACTTGAGACCTGGTATGGCTGTTCAACTTACACTTGATGAAAACGAGGATGTTGAAAAGATAGACATACAAGCATCAGATGCAACAGTTGATAGTATCCCTATAGAAGTATCATCATTTGATTTTGACGAAAAAATGTATCTTACCGGGCGAGTGGGTATGGATACAGAAGAAACAACATTCAGTGTCAAACGGGATGCCTTGCTGGTTGAAAAAGATGGAACCGTGTTGCAAATAGCACCCAAAGACCGACAGTTCCAAAGCGCATCTTTGCCAAACCGCATGCTCACAAATTTTGCTGGGCCCTTAAATAATTTTATACTGGCTGTCCTTGCTTTTACGCTTCTTGCTTTTGTTCAAGGAGGCGTCCGTTCTCAAGAAGCTAGAATCGGTGACGTAGTGGAGGATACACCTGCTGCAATGGCTGATATTGAAACGGGAGACAGAGTACTGGCAATCGATGAGCAGGAAGTCGATTCCTGGATTGAAATGGAAATGATCATCCAAGAAAATCCTAACGAAGAACTCAATTTTAGATTAGAGTCTCAAGATGGCGAAGTCTATGAAGAAACCATTGAACCATATGCTGAAGAAGTAGAGGGAACCGCTGTTGGCAGAATCGGAATACAAGCCTATATCGATGAAAGCCTGGGAGCAAAATTGACCTTTGGTTTCACTGAAACATTTTTCATCATAAGCCAAATCTTTATGCTGCTGGGTTCTTTCTTTACAGGCGGATTTAGTGTCGATCAGCTAGGTGGCCCTGTTGCTATCTACGCGACGACAGAAGCTGTTGTTCAAGCAGGAACTATCGGTTTGATCAGCTGGTTAGGATTTCTAAGTGTCAACCTCGGAATTATGAACTTACTGCCTATTCCAGCTTTAGATGGAGGTAAGTTGTTATTGAATATCATCGAGGGTGTTCGTAAGAAACCACTAAGTCAAGAAAAAGAAGGCTATATTACTTTAATTGGCGTTTTGTTCTTGCTTATTCTCATGTTATTGGTCACCTGGAACGATATACAAACATTCTTTTTAAATTAATCACTAAAGGAGAAATCAGTTAATAATGAAACAATCAAAACTATTTGCACCTACATTAAGAGACGTACCAAGTGATGCTGAAGTCATCAGTCATCAATTACTACTCCGCGCAGGATATATTCGCCAATTGTCAGCTGGCATATATACTTATTTACCCTTGGCAAATCGCGTACTGGAGAAAGTCAAGACGATCATTCGAGAAGAACTTGATGCAATCGATGGATCTGAAATGTTGCTTCCATCTTTGATTCCTGCAGATTTATGGAAGGAATCAGGACGTTATGAAACATATGGTGAAGACCTCATAAAACTTCAAGATAGACATGAACGGGATTTCATTTTAGGCCCGACACATGAAGAGACATTTGCTAAGTTGATCAGTGAAGATATAAAATCATATAAAAAATTACCATTACTCTTGTATCAGTTCCAAACCAAGTATCGTGATGAGAAGAGACCACGTTTTGGTTTGATGAGAGGCAGAGAATTCATCATGAAAGATGCGTACACTTTTCATGATAGCTATGAAAGTTTAGACGAATCTTATGATGCCATCGCACAGGCCTATACTAACGCCTTCAATAGAATGGGCTTAGATTTCAGAGCAATCATCGGGGATGCAGGAGCTATGGGCGGAAAAGATTCCATTGAATTTATGGCCTTAGCCGATGCTGGCGAAGACACGGTCGTTTATTCTGATTCAACGGATTATGCAGCTAATTTAGAAATGGCGACAAGCTACTACAAGAAATCACCAAAAACAGATGTGCAACTGGAACTTAAAGAAGTCGATACTCCAGACAAAAAAACCATTGAAGAGGTTTCAGCGTTTCTCGGAGTGGATAAGAACAAACTACTCAAAAGTGTTTTGTATATGGCCGATAAAGAAACACCTGTATTGGCTATCATTCGTGGAGATCAAGAAGTCAACGATATTAAACTTAGAATGGCACTAAACGCAGAAGAAATCGAACCAGCAACAGAAGAAGAGGTTAAAGCAAAATTCAACACGTATCCTGGATATGTTGGACCAGTCGGTTTAACGGGTGAAGTCAGAGTAATTGCCGATTTACATGTACAAGACATCGTTAACGGTGTAACAGGTGCAAATAAAGAGGATAAACATTATATGAATGTTAATTCTGATAGAGATTTCACCGTCGAAACGTATGCGGATATCCGCATCGTTAAAGAAGGAGATTCGACTCCAGATAACCAGGGTAATCTTTGTTTCACAAAAGGTATAGAAATAGGACACATCTTTAAACTAGGCACTCGCTACAGTGACGCCATGGGCGCGACTGTTCTAGATAACAACGGTAGACAAACCGCCGTTATTATGGGAAGTTACGGCATTGGAGTGAGTCGGCTACTTTCGGCTATTGCAGAACAGTATGCAGATGAAAAAGGATTGGTGTGGCCTTCTTCAGTGGCACCATTTGACGTTCATATCATACCTGTTCAAGTGAAAAATGAAGAACAGCTTGGACTGGCTAATCAACTATATAAACAGTTCCAGGAACGTGGTTTTACAGTGCTGATCGATGATAGAAAAGAACGACCAGGGGTTAAATTCACTGATGCTGAATTGATAGGTATTCCCGTTCAAATTACTGTAGGCAAAAAAGCTTCCGAAGGTACAGTAGAAGTAATAATAAGAAAAACTGGAGAAATGGTTGAAAGTAAAGTGGATGATATTTTCCACACAATAGAAATATTGACGGCCAACCCTACTCAAGCATAATAAAGACTAAAACTGAGGCATTCTATGTCTCAGTTTTCTATGCTATTATTTAGAAGTAAGCCAAGAAATTAGAAAGAAGGATTGAATGTGAGTTTAAGCAAATCAGAATTATTTCAAACTCTCTTGAAACAAATAGGTTTTTCTCCATCACTGGAAGAAGCGGAATGGCTAGAAGATGGAGAAGTGGAATCAGTTACAGTGTATAAGAAACAAAAAAAATGGCACATCACATTGAAATTGACCAACGTACTTCCGTTTTCTTTGTTTCTTTCTTTGAAAAACGCTTTGAAATCATCATTTGATGTTTTGTCTGAGATTGAATTGTCTGTTCAGACGGAAAATCCCGTAGTTACAGAAGAAAAAGTGAAGAACTATTGGAACTATGCTTGTCACCTCAGTGGGGTAGATTCGCCTATCTGCAATAGAACGCTGGCAGAAAGCTACCCAACTATAGAAGGTGATCAATGGGTATTTAAAATTGATCAGGAGCTAGCCAAAGAAAAATATGAAAATGATTTTCTACCCAAAATATCTCAAAGTTATCATCAATTAGGCTTTCCGGCACAATTTAAGATCATGCCTTTGGTTGATACTCATGCACACGAGAAAAGTCTGGAAGAATTTAAACTTCAAAAAGAAGAAGACGATGAGATTCTTGCCCAAGAGTATACGAGGATAGCAGAAATAGCTGAAAAGAAAAAAGAAGATAAGAAAGATTTGAAAACAGATGGTCCGGTCAAGTTAGGCAGACCTATTCCGGCTAATGAAGAAAGCAAACAAATGATTTTGATTGAAGAAGAAGAGCGACGCGTCACACTCGAAGGTTATGTTTTTGATTCAGAAGTTAGAGAACTGCGTTCAGGAAGGAAATTATTGATTTTCAAGATAACTGACTATTCGTCGTCGTTCTCATGCAAACGATTTTCCAATAACGAACAGGATGAAGCTATGTTCGAACGAGTAAAACCTGGGACCTGGCTGAAAGTTAGAGGGAGTATTCAAGAAGACACATTCATGCGTGACCTTGTCGTGAATGTTCAAGACATCACCCAAACGTATCATGCGGAAAGAGAAGACACATATTCCGACGGGGATAAACGAGTAGAACTTCATGCACATACGAACATGAGTCAAATGGATGCTACTCCAAATGCTACAGATTTAGTTGAACAAGCGGCTAAATGGGGACATAAAGCCATCGCAATTACCGACCATGGCGTGGCACAATCCTACCCGGAAGCACACGCTGCCGGCGGAAAAAACAATGTTAAAATTATTTATGGTGTAGAAGCCAATCTTGTGGATGATGGGGTACCTATTGCTTATAATGAATCCGAAGAAAGCTTGGATGATGCAACTTATGTTGTCTTTGATGTAGAAACAACAGGACTTTCAGCAATCTATGATAACATCATTGAATTAGCTGCAGTTAAAATGCATAAAGGTAATGTCGTGGAAGAGTTTCAGGAATTTATTGATCCGGGACATCGGTTGTCAGACACAACTATAAACTTGACAGGAATCACTGACGAAATGGTTCGTGGATCAAAATCAGAAAAAGAAGTGCTGGAACAGTTCAAGGCGTTTTCAGGCGACAGCATTCTGGTTGCTCACAATGCAACCTTTGATATGGGTTTTTTAAACACATCCTACAAGAAGTATGAGATGCCGATGTCCGAAAACTCGGTTATTGACACCCTCGAGTTTTCACGTTTCATTAATCCGACGTTTAAAAGTCATCGATTGAACACCCTGTCTAAACGCTTTAAAGTGAATTTGGAACAGCACCATAGAGCTATTTATGATGCGCAAACGACAGGTCAGTTGCTTTGGATATTTGTTAAAAAAGCGAAGAAAGAATATAATATTGAACGTCATAATGAGCTTAATCAGTATATGGGCGGCGGAGATGCGTATAAAAAGTCTAGACCAAGTCACGTTACGATATGGGCAAAAGACCAAGCGGGATTAAAGAATTTATTCAAGCTTATTTCAGGGTCATTAGTCGATTATTTTTACCGTGTCCCACGCGTTCCACGATCATTTCTTGATAAGTATCGAGAAGGATTGATTATCGCCTCCGGGTGTGCTCAAGGAGAAGTATTTGAGGCCATGATGCAAAGAGGTTATGAAGAGGCTAAGAAAAAAGCATCCTACTATGATTATCTGGAAATCATGCCTAAAGAAGCTTATCAGGATTTAATTAATCGAGAATTAGTTAGAAACAAAGATGATTTAGAAGACATCATAGAGAATATAGTGAAACTCGGTAAAGAACTGAATAAGAAGGTAATAGCAACCGGTAACGTTCATTTTATCCATCCCGAAGATGGGGTTTATCGCGATATACTGCTGGAAACGCAGAACAAGTCTCATGTCAGTCAGCACAAAAATCCCGCGGTCTATTTCCGTACCACGGAGGAGATGTTGGACAGTTTAGCATTTTTAGGTAAAGAGACGGCGGAAGAAGTCGTTATTAAAAATCCGAATGAACTGGTCGACAGTATTGCCGATGATATTACACCGGTCAAACAAGACTTGTATACGCCTAAAATGGAAGGCGCGGAAGAAGAAATCCGTAAGATGAGCTATGATAAAGCCTATGAATTATATGGTGATCCTTTACCGGAAATAATTGAAGCACGCATGGAAAAAGAACTGGACAGTATTATAGGGAATGGATTCTCAGTGATTTATCTCATTTCACAAAAGCTAGTGCATAAAAGTATCGAAGACGGCTACTTAGTCGGTTCAAGGGGGTCGGTCGGGTCCAGCTTTGTAGCGACAATGACAGGAATCACCGAGGTCAACCCTATGCCGCCGCATTACCGCTGTATAGAATGTCAGCACTCAGAATTCTTCACTAACGGAGAAATTGGCTCTGGTTTTGATTTGCCAGAAAAAAAATGTCCGAAATGTTCGGCATCTTTATATAGAGATGGTCAGGATATCCCGTTCGAAACATTTTTAGGGTTTAACGGTGATAAAGTACCGGATATCGATTTAAACTTTTCGGGTGAGTATCAGGCGAGAGCCCATTTATATACTAAAGAATTATTTGGAGAAGATTATGTCTTCCGAGCAGGAACGATAGGAACGATCGCAGATCGAACAGCTTTTGGATATGTCAAAGGTTATGAAAGGGACCACCAGCTAAGTTATCGTTCTGCTGAGGTCGATCGTCTTTCTAAAGGGCTGACTGGTGTCAAACGCACAACAGGACAGCATCCGGGCGGTATCATTGTTATTCCTGATTATATGGATGTTTATGATTTTTCACCGATTCAATATCCGGCTGATGACCGTGAATCTGAATGGAAGACCACTCATTTCGACTTTCATTCGATTCATGATAATGTGTTGAAATTAGATATTCTTGGACACGATGATCCGAGTATGATCCGGATGCTGCAGGATCTATCCGGCATTGACCCGCTGGACATTCCTGTTAACGACCCGGATGTAATGAAACTGTTCAGCGGAACCGAAGTCTTGGGCGTTACAGCGGAACAAATTTTTTCCAAAACAGGAACACTCGGTGTCCCTGAGTTTGGTACACGTTTCGTTAGACAGATGCTGGAACAAACGAACCCAACAACGTTTGCCGAGCTGCTCCAGATTTCAGGTTTATCCCATGGGACAGACGTATGGCTAGGTAATGCGGAAGAGTTGATTAGACAACATAATATCCCCCTTGCAGAAGTGATCGGTTGTCGTGATGATATTATGATATATCTACAACATCAAGGTCTGGAAGACGGTTTAGCCTTTCAAATTATGGAATACGTCAGAAAAGGACGAGGCATTCCTGATGACTGGCAGAAAGAAATGCGAAATAATGATGTGCCAGAATGGTATATTGCATCCTGCTTGAAAATAAAGTATATGTTCCCTAAAGCTCATGCGGCAGCCTATATTTTAATGGCTCTGCGCGTTGCCTACTTTAAAGTGCATCATCCTCTCTACTATTACGCCGCGTATTTTTCTATTCGAGCAAGTGATTTTGATTTAGAAGCGATGTGTAAGGGGAAAGAAGGAATCAAGAGTCGAATGAAAGAAGTTACAGATAAAGGGATGGATGCCTCAACCAAAGAAAAGAATTTGCTGACCGTATTAGAATTAGCAAATGAAATGGTTGAACGTGGCTACGAGTTTAAAATGGTCGATATTGATGAATCGGATGCTAAGAATTTTCTGATTCAAGATAAGGCCTTATTGTCTCCACTCAGAGCTATTCCTTCACTGGGTGTAAGCGTGGCTAATGCCATTGTGGAAGCGAGAAAAGATGGGCCCTTCTTATCGAAAGAAGATGTATCTAGACGAGGAAAAGTTTCAAAAACGATTATGGAATATTTAGAAACAAATAGAGCGCTAGAAGGCTTACCTGACGAAAATCAATTATCGCTGTTTGATCTGTAATTCAAAGGGGTCAATGTTGCGGTGGGTACTCATCTATGGTACACTATTAACGAATCGAGCGAGATAGACTGAGTAAAGAGTGAGCGAATCCGCTCACTCTTTTTCACAGCCTTTATTTAAAATGGAAATTATGAGGCTTAATGTCTGAGAGGAGTGAAGGTGTAATTGAAAACAGTTGAAAAAGTTAAAGAAATATCAAAACCTGTTGCAGCGGACTTAGGTTATGAGTTGGTTGATGTCGAATACGTAAAAGAAGGAAAAAACTGGTTTTTACGTTTATATATCGATAAAAAAGATGGGGTTGGTCTTGATGACTGTGCCTTATTTAGTGAGAAAATAGGGGAAAAATTAGATTCTATTGAACCTGATCCGATACCTTACGCTTACTATCTTGAAGTTTCTTCACCAGGAGCCGAAAGACCACTTCATACAGATAATGATATAAAAAATGCGGTGGATCAATATATAAATATAGTGCTACATGGCGAGATGCAAGGCGAAAAAATCTTTGAAGGCAAATTAAAAGAATGGCATGAGGATTACATTGTTTTAACGGTCAAAGATAAAACAAGACGCAAAGATGTTAAGATTGAAAAAAAACATATAGCTAAGGCTCGATTAGCTATAGAATTTTAAAAGCAAAACGCGCCAAGAATGAGTAAAAGGAGTTAAAATATGAGTAAAGAATTAGCAGCTGCTCTTGAAACTTTAGAAAAAGAAAAAGGTATTTCTAAAGAAATCGTCATTGATGCTTTAGAAGCTGCCCTTATTTCAGCATATAAACGCAATTACGGTACTTCTCAAAATGTTGAAGTTGTTTTCAACGAAAAAAAGGGTACGGTAACTGTTTATCAGGTTAAAGAAGTTGTGGAAGATGTATATGATTCACAATTAGAGGTCAGTATTGAAGATGCACGCGAACGGAATAAAGCTTACGAACTCGGAGATAAAATCAAATTTGTAGTGACTCCGAAAAACTTTGGACGTATTGCCGCTCAAACAGCCAAGCAGGTTATCATGCAGCGATTGAGAGAAGCAGAACGCACAATTATCTATAATGAATACATTGAGTATGAAGATGATTTGATGACCGGTACGGTTGAAAGACAAGACAATAAATTCATCTATATCAATTTAGGTAAAGTCGAAGCGGTATTGTCAAAACGAGACCAAATCGAAAATGAAACCTATCAAACACATGACCGCATCAAAGTTTATGTAAGTAAAGTGGAAAATTCGACTAAAGGACCACAAGTTTTTGTTAGTCGGACACATCCTAACTTGATCAAGCGACTTTTTGAACAGGAAGTTCCTGAAATTTATGACGGCATCGTGGAAATTGTTTCCATCGCACGTGAAGCTGGCGATCGATCCAAAATCGCAGTATTTTCTCGTGATGAAAATGTTGATCCGGTCGGCACGTGTGTTGGACCGAGAGGCTCGCGTGTTCAAGCCATCGTTAATGAATTGAATGGCGAAAATATGGATATTGTGGAATGGGACAAAAACCCTTCTTTATACATTAAAAACGCACTAAATCCAGCTCAAGTTGTCGATGTTCAGTTCGATGACAATCAACATTCGTGTGTCATCGTCGTTCCAGATTATCAACTTTCGTTAGCCATTGGTAAGCGTGGACAAAATGTTCGTTTAGCAGCAAAATTAACCGGATTCAAAATTGATATCAAGTCAGAATCTGACATGGCATCTCTCAAACAGGAGACGGTCATACTGAAAGATGAGTCGTTTTTTGAAGCTTTAAAAGAAGATGATTCAGATGCCACAAATGATCTTGAGTCCATTTCAGAGGAAACTTTGGCGTTTGAAGAAGATGATTCAACAGAAGTTAGTGAGTATGAAGTTGAAAATGTATCGGACGATACGGATTCTACCATGCTAACTGAAGACAGCAATCAAACGGGAGAAGAAGCTCCAATGGAGACAGACTTTGAAGCAGGAGAACTCGATTCTAATGATGCAGAAGATTTAGTTGAATTTGCAGAAAAAAGAGACGACATGGCCGAAGAAGAAATCTCAAAAACTTCTATGGAAGAAATAGAAGAGAAGACTTTTCCAGATGATGAGGAAAAGTTATAATAAAGTGAATAAGGTGAGCAATTATGCAAAAACGTAAGATACCTATGAGAAAATGTATCGTTTCTAGGGAAATGAAACCTAAGAATACAATGGTTCGTATCGTCAAAAACAAAGATGGCATCGTTTCAGTTGATCCAACAGGCAAGCAAAATGGACGAGGCGCCTATATTTCTTTAGACACCGCATTAGTTAAACAAGCAAAAGATAAAAAGTTATTTAACCAAACGCTTAATGCACAAGTGGATGATTCTTTCTATGACGAACTGATAGAATACATTGATTATAAAAAAGCGAGAATGGAAATTGAGAATGAACAATAAAGAACGTGCTTTAAACTTATTAGGATTAACTCAGCGTGCTGGCAAGTTGATCTCTGGTGAAAGTTTAGTTCTTCAATCAATAAGATCTAACAAAGCAAAGTTAGTCTGTTTAGCGTCTGACGCTAGCGACAATGCAACAAAACAATTTTTGAATAAGTGTGAGTATTATGATGTTCCTCTAGTAACAGCATTTACTCGAGAAGAAATTTCTCACGCTTTAGGGAAGGACCGGACAGTATGTGCCCTCATGGATGATGGTTTTATGCATTCCCTTCAAAAATTGCTCTAATTAAGAATGGGAAGGTGATTATATGGGCAAAAAGAGAGTCTACGAATTCGCAAAAGAAAATAACATGGCAAGTAAAGATGTTTTAGAAAAAGCTAAAACTATGGGGTTCAATTTCAGCAGTCATATGGCTGCTATGGAAGATAAAGAGGTTGATCAACTGAAAACAGCAATCAGCCAGAATGCTGCACCAAAAGAGAAACCGGCTATATCCCAAGCAAAACCGGAATCTAAATCACAAGCTAATCAGAACAAACCGGCTTCTACTCAACCGGCAAAAGAAGTCAAAAAATCTGCAGATAGACCTAATCGACCAGCACAAACAACAAATCAGAACAAAAAAACTGAGAGCCAATCTCAGCACAGCAAAGGACAAACCAATATAAATAATAAAAAACCCGGATCACATGCCGCAAAAAAACCAGCAACACAAGAAAATAAAAGTGGAACACCTGAATTACCTAAACGTACAACGGATGAACAGCAAAAACAATCCTTTGAAAACAAAAAAAGACGCAATTCTAGACAACATAGAGGTATACATGGTGGACCAGCAGGTGCAAGAAGACGTAAGGGCAAGAGAAATCAAAAGCCTCAAGTATCTGCTACACCACGTAAGTATAGAGATTTGCCGGAAGTTTTAGAGTATACTGATGGCATTACTATCGCTGAGTTAGCGAAAAAACTGCATCGTGAACCAGCTGAAATCGTCAAAAAACTATTTATGATGGGTGTTATGGCAACCCAAAATCAATCGTTGGATAAAGAGACGGTCGAATTATTAGCTACTGAATACGGTATTGAAACGGAAGAAAAAGTACAAGTTGACTTAACAGACTTTGATACTTTCTTTGAAGAAGCACCTGTAGAAGAAAACATGGTTACTCGTCCTCCAACAGTCACCATCATGGGTCACGTCGACCATGGTAAAACGACCTTATTAGACAGTTTACGTAAAACTAAAGTGACTGAAGGCGAAGCTGGTGGGATCACTCAACATATTGGTGCGTATCAAGTAAAAGTAAATGGTAAAACAATTACTTTCTTAGATACACCTGGTCACGCGGCGTTTACTACTATGCGTGCACGTGGTGCTGACATCACTGATATAGCTATCATTGTGGTCGCTGCTGATGACGGTGTCATGCCTCAAACAGTCGAAGCAATCAACCATGCGAAAGCTGCTGGCGTACCGATAATCGTCGCTGTGAACAAAATAGACAAACCGGGTGCTAATCCTGATCGTGTAATGCAGGAATTAACAGAACATGGTCTGGTTCCAGAAGATTGGGGCGGCGATACGATTTTCGTTCAAATATCGGCTCTCTTAAACAAAAATCTGGATGACTTGCTCGAAATGATTTTACTTGTTGCTGAAGTTGAAGAACTAAAAGCAAATCCTAAACGCTTAGCTATCGGCTCAGTCATCGAAGCTCGTTTAGATAAATCACAAGGTCCAATCGCTACCCTTCTTGTTCAAGAAGGAACGCTTCGTCAAGGTAATCCCATCGTTGTAGGAAATACCTATGGTCGTGTAAGAACGATGACTAACGACAAAGGACGTCGTGTAAAAGAAGCATTACCATCTACACCGATAGAAATTACTGGTTTAAATAATACGCCTCAAGCCGGAGATCGTTTTGTGGTCTTTGAAGATGAAAAAACTGCCAGACAAGTCGGCGAATCAAGAGAAGCTGTTGCAACTGACGCTCAACGTTCGGTCACCAATAAAGTAACATTGGAAAACTTGTTTGATAGTTTAGAAGAAGGCGAATTGAAATCAGTTAACGTTATTATTAAAGGTGATGTCCAAGGTTCTGTTGAAGCATTAGCAGCTAGTTTGGAAAAAATCGAAGTGGAAGGTGTTAAAATCAACATCATTCATACCGGAGTCGGTGCAATTAATGAGAGTGATGTTACATTAGCTTCTGCGAGCTCGGCGATCATCATCGGATTTAACGTAAGACCAACTGTTCAGGCAAATGAAAGTGCCAGCCGTGAAGAGGTTGACATTCGTACGCACCGTATCATCTATAACGCTATCGATGAAATCGAAGCAGCGATGACGGGTATGCTCGATCCTGAATTTGAAGAAAAAGTTACTGGTCAAGCAATGGTTCGCGAAACATATGATGTTTCAAAAGTTGGAACAATTGCCGGATGTCTTGTTACCGACGGTGTAATCAAACGCAGCAGTTCTATTCGTTTGATCCGTAATGGCGTTGTGAAATTTGACGGCGAACTATCAAGTCTAAAACGCTTCAAAGATGACGCGAAAGAAGTTAAAAAAGGATTTGAATGTGGTTTGACGATTGAAGGCTACAATGAAATCGAGCTGGATGATATTATTGAAGCATTTGAAATGGTTGAAATCAAGAAATAAAAAACTAGATCTTAAGGATAGGTGACCAATATGCCTAACTATAGAGTAGGTAGAGTATCTCAGGAAATTCAAAAAGAAGTGACAGATATCTTACGCAAACGTATCCGTGATCCCCGTGTAGACGGTGTTAACGTAACGGGAGTGGAAGTCACTGGTGATTTACAGCAAGCAACGATTTACTATAGTACACTTTCTGAAGATGAAGAAAGTGTAAGTAAAACGCAAACAGGTTTAGATAAAGCGACAGGCTTGATTAGAAAAGAATTAGGTAATCGTCTGTCTCTCTATAAAACACCTGAATTAACGTTTGCACGTGACGAATCTGTTGCCTATGGTAGTAAAATCGATCAACTGTTAAACAAAATAAAAAAAGAGCAAGACGAATAAGTCTATAAGTAGGATTTGAAGTCGTTTTTCTTGTTATAAGAAAAGAAGAGAATCTTTGTTTATTGAACATAGATTCTCTTTTCTTTTGTAAAAAATTTAAATAAAGCACTATCTAGGAGGATACAATGGAAGGGTTATTACCTATATGGAAAGAAAGAGGAATGACAAGTCACGATTGTGTTTTCAAATTAAGAAAAATACTTAATATAAAAAAAATCGGACATTCAGGAACTTTAGACCCCGATGTCGACGGAGTTTTACCAGTAGCAATTGGAAAAGCAACTAAAGTCATCGAGTATATGGTAGATTCGAAGAAGATCTACACAGGCGAAATCACGTTAGGATTTTCGACAACTACAGAAGACAGTTCTGGTGAGATTGTCGAAAAAAAGCCCGTAGATATTAACATTGACGAAGATGATATCGATAATACATTGTCTGAATTCATAGGAGTAATAACCCAAACACCTCCAATGTATTCTGCTGTAAAGGTGAATGGCAGAAGACTGTATGAATATGCGAGAAAAGGGTTAGTTATTGAGAGACCTTCAAGAAAAGTTACTATTTATTCATTCGACCGAACATCTGAAGTAGTGAGAAACATAGATCAAGAGACACTTTCTTTTTCTTTTAAAGTTGTTTGCGGGAAAGGGACGTATGTTAGAACTCTAGCTTTTGATGTAGGAGAAAAATTGGAGAGTCCTTCTCATATGTCCGAATTGACAAGAGAAGCAAGCAGCGGTTTTAAACGAGAAGAAGCGTTAACTTTATCCGAAGTTCAAGTTCTAGTTGATGAAGAACGAATTGAAGAGGCTATTTTCCCTCTTGAAAAAGCATTGAGTCATATGCCAAGCTATGAGTTGAATCCTGAAGAATACATCAAGGTGAAAGACGGGAGCGTTTTAGAGCGTCAAGCCTTCTTAGCAGATGATGATGAGGAAATAGTTTTTTATTACCAAGAAAAAGCTGTGGCGATTTATAAAATCCATCCAACAAAACGTCAGTACATTAAACCTGCAAAAATTTTACGTAATAAATTGGCGGTGTAAGCATGGATATAATTAGAATTCATCATCCTTACAGTAAAGAAGAAATTATCAACGAAGATATTGTATTGGTTTTAGGTTTTTTCGACGGTGTGCACAGGGGACATCAAGCTGTTATCAACAAAGGTGTTGAAATAGCAAAAGATAGAGGATTGAAATGTGCCGTTATGACATTTAATCGCCATCCCGCTTTTGTTTATCGGAGTTTTGATCCCGACAAACACACGTATTTGACGCCTCTTGATCGTAAGGAAGAGATCATAAGAAACCTTGGGGTAGACATTTTATACGAAGTCGATTTCACCGCCAAATTTGGCAGACTGTCTCCTCAGGAATTTGTCGATCAATATATAGTTGACTGGCATGCCAAGATTGTCGTTGCAGGCTTTGATTATACTTATGGGAAAGCGGCACAAGCGAACATGAATACGCTGCATAAGTATGCAAAAAACAGATTCGAAATTGTTACAGTGGATAAAAAAATGGATGAAAAAGATAAAATCAGTTCCACACGAATCCGAAGATACATTAGTGAAGCGAAAATCGATCAGGCAAACGAGTTGCTTGGCTATATTTATGAAACGAGTGGCTTTGTTATTCATGGAGATGCCAGGGGCAGGGAGTTAGGTTATCCTACAGCTAATATCTATCCGCATCCTTATGTCATGGTGCCTAAAAGAGGCGTCTATGCCGTTAAAATGTGGGTCAATAACGAATGGCTAGATGGTATGGCATCTATTGGATACAACCCGACATTTGGTCATCGACCGAGTTATTCGATCGAGGTCCATGTCTTTAATTTCAACGAAGATATTTATGGAGAAGATGTAAAAGTGAAATGGGTCGAATATCTGAGAGATGAAATAAAATTCAATTCTGTTGAGGAATTAATTGAAAGATTGGATCAAGATGAACTGGATGCCAAAGAAAGTTTAGCAAAGGTCAAAATAAATCAGATTTAATTGTTGACAGTAATCATTAGATTTGTTAAATTATAGATGTGTTAGCACTCGACAACTTCGAGTGCTAATTTAATGAAAGCTTACAGAAATAAGGTGTGACATTATTTGTTGCGCTTTAACCTAGCCTCTAGCGATGCAGGACGCATCAAGGAGTGATTTAACATGTTAACAAAGAGACAATTAATAATTCTAGATGCTCTCATTCGACTTTACACATCTACGGGTCAACCGATTGGTTCCAAGACGATTATGATTGAAACGGCTATTGAAGCAAGCTCCGCCACAATTAGAAATGAATTAAGCCAGCTTGAAAAACTGGGTTTCATTCAAAAGACACATTCTTCTTCAGGCAGGATGCCTTCGCTGAAAGGTTATCGTTTCTACATCGATCATCTCATGCAACCTCAAGAAGTTACTCAGGATAAGTTGAAAACGATAAGTGATGTTTTCGGGAATCATGTGGAGCAGATGGATGATATCATGTATCAATCTGCTCAATTATTATCTGATTTAACTCACTATACAGCTATTGTATTGGGGCCGAAAGCTGAATCAAGTCGACTAACTGGTTTCAGATTGCTGGCATTAAATGATAACTACGTGATGGCCATCATCCAAACCGATAAAGGTACGATCGAAAATAAAGTCTTTCGTATGGCTAGAAGCATTCAAGAATCGGATTTGGTTAAGGTCGCGAATATCTTTAATCACCATTTAGTGGGTCATACTTTAACGGAAGTTGCACAAAAATTAAAGCTAGAGATTCCGTTACTCATCAGAAAACATGTGTCTAATGCAACAGAGATGTTTTTATCTATAGAATCTGCACTAAAAGAATCAACTGAATCAAGACATCACATCTCTGGGAAATTAAACATCTTAGATTTTTCTGAGAATATGAACACGCAAAAATTGAAATCATTGTACACCATGCTGGATGACAGTGGTGACTTGTATGCGTTGATCGATCACATCAATGATGATTTCGTCGTTAAAATTGGTGACGAAATTGATCATGAGCTGTTAAAAGAATTCAGTCTGGTTACAAGAACCTATGATGTAAGTAATTATGGGAAAGGGGTCATTGCGATTCTGGGACCGACGAGTATGGCCTATGATGAAACCTTTGGTGTACTGGATGTATTCAGAAAACACTTAACGCATACGTTACTGGAGTTTTATTTAGAATAATAAGGAAATGAGGAAGTATTGTGGAAGAAAAAGAAGAGCAGCGGATGCAAGAAGATGCATACGAAACGTCTCAAGAAGATAGTAACACCGAAGATAGTAACTCCGATGAAGAAACCGTTAAAAGTGACTCATCTGAAGAAACAGAACAAGGTGATCTAGCTAAAGTTCATCAGGAACTGGATGAGATGACTGATCGTTATTTGAGATTACAAGCAGAAGTAGCCAATATCCGCAGGCGCACTCAGCGCGAACGTCAGGATTTATTGCGTTACAGCTCTCAATCATTAGCACAAGAACTTATACCTGCTCTAGATAACTTAGAGCGTGCCTTGAAAATTGAAGCCGACACCGAAGCCGGTAAAAATTTGAAAAAAGGTATTGAAATGGTTTATAATAGTTCCTTGCAAGCTTTTGAAAAAGAGGGTATTGAAATAATCGATCCATTAGGTGAACCGTTCGATCCTAATTTTCACGAGGCTTACACGCAAGTGCCTGCTAATGAAGGCCAGGAAAGTAACGAAG
Source organism: Alkalibacterium sp. f15 (assembly GCF_049389645.1). Taxonomy (GTDB): domain Bacteria; phylum Bacillota; class Bacilli; order Lactobacillales; family Carnobacteriaceae_A; genus Alkalibacterium. The sequence continues at coordinate 121,486 of NZ_CP186540.1, read as the reverse complement.
TCGCTCAAGTTTTTGAAAAAGGATATAAACTGCACGATCGCGTATTGCGCGCTGCAAAAGTATCGGTAACACTATAAATACTAAAAAGTAAAGGTGAGATAAATTATGGGAAAAATTATTGGTATAGACTTAGGAACTACAAATTCAGCGGTTGCCGTTTTAGAAGGCGGAGAAGCAAAAATCATTCCTAACAAAGAAGGAAATCGTACGACACCATCTGTTGTGTCATTTAAAAATGGTGAAGTTCAAGTTGGCGAAGTAGCTAAACGTCAGGCAATTACTAACCCTAACACCGTTAGCTCAATTAAACGTCACATGGGCGAAAAATACGAAGTTGATATAGAAGGCAAAAAGTATTCTCCTCAAGAAATCTCTGCATTTATTTTACAACACATCAAAGAATATGCTGAAGATTATTTAGGTGAAAAAGTAACAAATGCCGTTATTACTGTTCCTGCTTACTTCAATGACTCACAACGTCAAGCAACTAAAGATGCAGGTAAAATAGCTGGTCTCGAAGTTGACCGAATCGTTAACGAACCTACAGCAGCATCATTAGCTTACGGTCTTAACACGGTTGAAAAAGATGAAAAAATCCTGGTCTTTGACTTAGGTGGCGGTACATTTGACGTATCGATTCTTGAATTAGGCGACGGTGTATTTGAAGTTCTGGCCACTTCTGGAGACAATCATCTTGGTGGGGACGACTTTGATGCAAAAATCATCGATTATTTGGTCGCTGAATTTAAAAAAGAAAATGGTGTCGATTTATCTAAAGATAAAATGGCAGTACAGCGTCTGAAAGATGCTGCTGAAAAAGCGAAAAAAGACTTATCAGGTGTTTCTCAAACTCAAATCAGCTTACCGTTCATTAGTGCGGGAGAGTCAGGTCCGTTACACTTGGAAATCACATTGACACGTGCCAAATTTGATGAAATCACAGATAGTTTAGTTGAACGTACAAAAAAACCTGTCCGTCAGGCATTAAAAGATGCTGGCTTAAAACAATCAGATATCGACGAAGTTATTCTAGTTGGCGGAACTACACGTATACCAGCTGTTGTTGATACTGTTAAAAAAGAAACCGGCAAAGAGCCTAATCGTTCAGTAAACCCGGATGAAGTTGTTGCTATGGGTGCTGCTATTCAAGGTGGTGTTATTTCAGGTGACGTTAAAGATATCGTCTTACTGGATGTAACTCCATTATCACTAGGTATTGAAACAATGGGTAGTGTGTTTACTAAATTGATCGAGAGAAATACAACAATTCCGACAAGTAAGTCACAAGTCTTCTCAACCGCTGCAGACAATCAACCAGCTGTAGATGTACATGTCTTACAGGGAGAACGTCCAATGGCTAGTGACAATAAAACATTGGGTCGTTTCCAATTAACGGATATTCCACCAGCTCCTCGTGGCGTTCCTCAAATCGAAGTTACTTTTGATATCGATAAAAACGGTATCGTAAATGTATCTGCGAAAGACTTAGGTACGAAAAAAGAACAAAAAATAACAATCAAATCAACGTCTAGTTTATCTGATGAAGATATCGAACGCATGGTAAAAGAAGCTGAAGAAAATGCTGAAGCAGATAAAATACGCAAAGAAGAAGTTGAATTACGTAATGAAGCAGATCAGTTAGTCTTCCAAATCGATAAAACCTTAAAAGACTTAGAAGGTAAAGTTGACGAAGCTGACATTAAAAAATCTGAAGAAGCACGTGATGAACTAAAAGCAGCTTTAGAAAAAGATGACACTGAGGACATCAAAACGAAACGTGACGCATTAAACGAAATCGTTCAGGAAATGTCAGTGAAATTATATGAACAAGCAGCTGCAGAACAAAGTGAAGGCGAACAAGCTGGTGAATCAACAGATGCTGATTCTTCAGAAGATGTCGTAGACGCAGACTTTGAAGAAGTAGACGACGAAAAATAATAGAAGTTAGATATCCAAAAGGAGAAAGCACTTATTCTTAGTTTTCAACAAGTGCTTTCTTTCTTTTTGGTATCCAACTGTCTGTTACTGCTATAGTTGAACAGATATTATAGCCTAATTGATTACAATGATGGAGGAATAAAATGGCTGGAAAAGAAGATTTTTATGACCTACTTGGCGTTTCTAGAGATGCTTCTCAAGAAGAAATAAAAAAAGCGTACCGAAAACTATCGAAAAAATATCATCCGGATATAAACAAAGAATCAAATGCGGATGATAAATTCAAAGGAATTTCTGAAGCTTACGAAGTGTTAGGTGATGAACAAAAGCGAGCTGCTTACGACCAGTACGGTCATGCTGCTACTGATCCTAACTTTGGCGCAGGTGGCGGCTTCGGAGGATCAGCTGGAGGATTTGGTGGCGGTGGCTTCGAAGACATCTTTGACCAATTTTTTGGCGGCGGTGGCGGCGGACGACGAAGAAGTCCTAACGCACCCCGTCAAGGGGAAGATTTACAGTACATGATGGATTTAGAGTTCGAAGAAGCTATTTTCGGAAAAGAAACTACTATTCGGTTCAATCGTGAAGAAGCATGTAAAAACTGTGAAGGAAGCGGAGCCAAACCTGGAACAAGTCCACAAACCTGTTCAAAATGTCATGGTGCAGGAGCCGTTAACGTGGAAAGAAATACACCATTTGGTCGTGTCATGACGCAACAAGTGTGTCCGACATGTAATGGTACTGGTAAAGAGATAAAAGAAGAATGCCCCGTCTGCCATGGCGAAGGACATACAAAACAGCAGAATTCAGTTAAAGTCACTGTCCCTGCCGGTGTTGAAGATGGCAATCAAATGCGTTTACAAAACCAAGGTGATGTAGGCGCAAATAATGGACCTTACGGAGATCTATATGTCATATTTAGAGTGAAAACTTCTAAAATATTTGATCGTCGAGGGTCAGAAATTTACTATGAATTACCGATCAATATGGTACAAGCCACACTTGGTGACGAGTTGGAAGTACCTACAGTGCATGGTAAAGTTAAATTTAAAATTCCTGCTGGAACGCAGCCAGGAACGACCTTCCGTTTGAGAGGCAAAGGCGCACCAAGACTTAGAGGAACCGGAAACGGGGATCAACATATCAAGATCAAGGTCGTTGTACCGGATACATTAACGGAAGATCAAGCCGATCATTTAAGAAAATTTGCGGAAGCCAGCGACTACAATGATGTAGTGGAGCAAGGAGACAGTTCATTTTTTTCGAAAGTAAAAGATGCCTTTAAAGACAAAAGGTAATAAGGTATGCGAAGAAATTTTGCTTTTACCTGAAAGCTTTTGCTTTAATGGTCTCTTGAAACAGTATGTGTTGATTGAAGCGTTATACAACGTCAACACGTTATGATCATAAAAACATTTAAAAGAAGGGACATATTTTCATCAAACAAGATGAAAAGTCCCTTCTTTTTGTCTTTTTGAAAGTAATTGTACTCTGGTCTAATCGTTGGTATAATAGTAAGGAATGTTTTTAGAGGAATGAGGAAACAGAAGAATGGATAAAAAAATAGCACGCGCACGACAGAAGCAAATCAGGAACTTTTCTATTATTGCACATATCGATCACGGTAAATCGACACTTGCCGATCGTATTCTGCAGTTAACTCATACTGTGGCCGATCGGGAAATGCAGGATCAATTACTTGATTCCATGGATTTAGAGAGAGAACGTGGGATCACTATTAAATTAAACACTGTAGAAGTAATCTACAAAGCTAAAGATGGCGAAACATATATCCTGCACCTGATCGATACTCCAGGACACGTGGATTTCACGTATGAAGTGTCTAGAAGTTTAGCTGCTTGTGAAGGAGCTATATTGGTTGTGGATGCGGCACAAGGTGTGGAAGCACAGACCCTGGCCAACGTTTATTTAGCATTAGAAAACGACCTTGAAATTTTACCGGTCATCAATAAAATCGACTTACCCGCGGCTGATCCTGAGCGAGTCCGTAAAGAGATAGAAGACGTGGTTGGACTCGATGCCTCCGATGCTATATTATCAAGTGCAAAAACGGGTGTAGGCATTGAAGATATCTTGGAACAAATCGTACAGAAAGTACCTGCTCCTGAAGGAGATATCGATAATCCGCTAAAAGCCCTTATATTTGATTCCGCCTATGATGCCTATAGAGGTGTTGTCTTAAGTATTCGCGTTATGGAGGGGGTACTCAAAAAAGGTGATACCATCAAAACGATGAGTAATGATAATACCTTTGAAGTAACTGAAGTCGGTATCTTTTCACCTAAGCCGATCGAACGTGATTATTTGATGGTTGGTGATGTAGGGTATGTCACAGCCAATATTAAAACGGTTCGTGATACACGAGTCGGGGATACGTTAACATTAGCTAATAATCCGACTGATAAAGCTCTGCCTGGATATCGTCATTTGAATCCTATGGTTTTTTGTGGGATGTATCCGACCGACTCTGCTAAATACGGAGATTTAGGTGAAGCGCTTGAACGTTTGCAGCTAAATGATGCTGCACTCCAATACGAAGCGGAAACGTCACAGGCGCTAGGATTTGGCTTCCGTTGTGGCTTTTTAGGTATGCTCCACATGGATGTCATTCAAGAGCGACTCGAACGCGAATTCAATTTAGAGTTGATTACAACAGCACCTTCAGTTATTTATAGAATAAACAAAACAGATGGCGAGTCCATCATGGTATCCAATCCGTCAGAAATGCCTGAACCTCAGCAGATCGAATCAGTCGAAGAACCATATGTAAAAGCAACCATCACCGTCCCGAATGAATACGTGGGTGCTGTCATGGAAATTTCTCAACGTAAACGTGGCGAATTTCTCACAATGGACTACCTTGATGATATTAGAGTGAATGTCGTCTATAATATTCCACTTTCAGAAATTGTCTATGATTTCTTTGATCGATTGAAATCCAGCACAAAAGGCTATGCTTCTCTGGATTATAAAGAATCTGGATACCGTTTAAGTAACCTGGTGAAATTGGATATCCTCATTCATGGCGAGCCAGTGGATGCACTGAGTTTCATCGTGCATAAAGACTTTTCACAGTCTCGTGGACGTTCAGTTGTTGAACAGTTGAAAAAGACCATTCCGAGACAGCAGTTTGAGGTTCCGATCCAGGCAACGATCGGTCAGAATATTATTGCTCGTTCAACAGTAAAAGCTTACCGTAAAGACGTGACAGCTAAACTGTACGGCGGAGACGTCACCCGTCGACAAAAACTCCTGAAGAAACAAAAAGCAGGTAAAAAACGCATGAAGAATGTGGGTAGTGTGGAAATTCCACAAGAAGCCTTTATGGCTGTTCTTAACTTAGATGAAGACTAAACGTTGATATGACAACACATTCAACATTGCATTAACCTCATAAATAGTAAACTTCCATCATTTTGCCATCATTAGACGGCGGATGATGGAAGTTTTTTTATTTCATCAGGTTTTCAAACAGATCAACAGTTTCTTTCCTCGTCTTTTTAGTGATGTGAGAATAGGTGTCCATCGTCGTGCTAATCCTCGAGTGGCCCAGGCGTTCCTGGATGGCTTTTATTTTTGCGCCGCTCTCAAGTAAGAGAGACGCATGCGTGTGACGGAATGAATGGAAGTTAAAATCAATACCCATTTCTTTTTTTGTTTTTTCTGCATGCCACTTTATTGAGTTAGGTGTAACGAGATGTCCGTTTTCTTTGGTGCAAATGTACTCACTATCGGTGTAATGCTGGCCATAGAATAATTTGTTCTCCAATTGACGTTTGCGATGCTGTCTTAATACAGTGGCTAACTCGTCTCCGATGCCAATGGTTCGGTAGGATGATTGCGTCTTAGGCGTGCCAACTTCAACCTCTTTTTTCTTCATGATGATGATTCGTTCTACTGTGAGCGACTGTTCTTCATAGTCAAAATCACTCCATCTTAATCCACAAACTTCACCGCGTCGTAATCCAGTATAGAAAGCGATCATCATCGGTATATAGAACGGACTAGACTGGCCAACAACGTCCTTCATCTTTTTGAAATCACTCACTTTAATAATTTTTAAATCTTCTTTAGTGGTTTGACTACGCTCATCATACTTAGGCATAGTGATGAAGCGTGTCGGATCCTGTTTAACGTATTGATACGGAAAGACCGCACGTCTAAAGGCGCCATTGAGGACAGTTTTGATAATAGAGAGTGTTTTCTTAGATAATCCTTTTTCAAAATTGCTATCAATGACTTTTTGAACGGCAGAGGGCTGAATGCTTCTTAAACGGTAACCACCGATGTAAGGATAAATATGTTTTTTTAGTATGTTCCGATAGTTTTCCTGAGTGTTGTACTTCAAATTTCGCATGACATAATCTTCAAACCAGTATTCAAAATAATCATGCACGCTTAAATTAGATTCATCAACGATAGAGCCAGATTTGTCATATTCATTTAACGCCTTCCTTAATGCCTCTAGAGCCTCAGCTTTCGTTCTCCCGCCAGCTCGTTCAATCACTCTACGTTTACCGTCAATAGGAGCAGCATCGAAGAAATAATACCAACGGGTTCCTCTTTTTCGAACAGATCCTTTCATCAGTTATCACTCCTTTTATAAATAGGGTAGGGGATTTGAACATGCAGCTGATTCTCTTTCGTGTCCAGGTAGACATCCATCGCATCAGTCAAACAGATGTCCGGATACAAGGTCCCGAATGTTTTGATTCGTTCCCAGTCTTTGTAGGTCGTTTCTTCATCTTTGTAGCGTCTCAATTTCAAATGTACATAGCCCTCATAGTAGAAAGCAAATAGTGAAAAAGCGTGATCAATATCAAAAGTCCTGATTTGGTAGGCTCCGGTCTTTTTCGTACTTTTGAGTACAAAGTCCGATTCATAGGTCGTCATATCGACTATAAACATGTTTTTTCCTCTTTTCTCGTACTTTTTGGCTAAAAATCCGAACGAGTGTTCTTTTCATGTGTAAAAAATTAAAGCCTACAAGGGCTTATAACACAAAAAACAAATGTTATTGTATTCCGTTTCACAAGTGCTATTAAAAAATAGAGGCATCGGTTATGTCCGGCAGTCCGTAAAGTCTTTCTAATTCTTTAGCGGTGCTTGGAATGTGACCGTAAGTATCTATGTACAGCTGTTCGAGAAGTTCTTTCGCGAATAAGTGCGCATCTTTCTCTGATACTTCAGCAGAGCAGAGAGCGAAATACAATTCATACGCTAATATGAAATACCGTTCGTTCTTTTCTTTCAATAGACTGTTTAATATAATGACTGGTTTATATATTCCTTTCACTTGCTTACTTGAAAAAGTATCCCCGGAATCTAGATATCGAATATCTATGTTCATTTTACTGAACAACTCAAACGGGTTTGTTGATCCGTAAGTAGCATGCAGTTTATTAACTTTATCTACATAGCTACTCATGGTTGATCACGTTTTTCTTCTTTTTGTTCCCAGAAAATAGCTTCAATGACACGTAATAACTGTTGTCTATCTTCATTGCTTAATTTCTCCCCTCTGTATTCTAAATCATCATTTAACTTTAGCACCCTTTCCAGATCCGTAACATCTTTCGTAGATGCCCACTTAGGAACATCTCTTCCTAATAAATAATCAGTGGATACTTCTAACACATCAGCTAGTTTAGAAAGCGTATCGGTATCAGGGTAACGATTCCCACTTTCATAACCGGATATACTGACATTTGATACACCGATTCGTTTGGATAAATCTTTTTGAGACCATTTTTTTTGTTGTCTAATTTGTTTTAATCTTGCTCCAAAAGCTGACATGTTAACCCCTCCGATATATTAATTATAGTTTAACCATACGTTAAAACAACAGAATTTAACTAAATGTGAAATATTTCTGGTTTATCAGTTGACATTTAACTCTGAGTTAACTATACTATGGTTAACCAGTAGTTAAAGGAGGTGGAAATAGATGCCGAAAGAGTCGCTAGAAAGATTAAAGGGTTTGAGGTTAGATAAAGGAGAAACGTTGAAGGAAGTTGCTGAAAGTATTAGCATTTCAACAGAATATTATTGGATGCTAGAAAACGGGAAGAGGAAATTGAGTTATGAGTTAGCAGTTAAAATTGCTAATCACTTCCACAAAACGCCGGATGATATTTTTTTGAGTTTGGAATTAACCACAAGTTAACTTTACCGATATGTCAACAATTAATCCACACGCTAAGTACGAAATAAGGAGGAGAACCAATGACTTCATACGACATCTCACGAGAATTGCAAGCGGCGACCATACGCCAAAACCTTACTCAAATGGATATAGCCCGAAAGACGCATCGGACCAAATCCACTGTCAACGGTTATTTCAACGGACAACATGCTCCGATAGATGCAGTCGCACACATCGCTCTTTGCCTGGACGATTCGATATTCTCCCAGGACATGGCAAACAAAGTATTCGGGACGTTACCGGCAATGGATTCAAGCACGTATGAATTAAGTGTTCATAGCATTGATTACATCGTCATCGTAGAAGAAAGCGAACGGCAGCAAAAGAAAAACCAAGCCATGATAGCACTGACCAAGAATAAAGACACGCTGACAGAGAATGACAGAGACGTGATCTTGAAATACGCACTCGATTATCTGGATGAAGTCTTTATCGAAACAAGTTCTATCATCTCGATATTAGACAAATTGAACATATCGCTTAGAAAAGCAGTGAACGAACGCACGCCACATTGGAAAGCCAAAAAGTATTTAAGAGGAGAGAGATAAATGGATTTAAAAACTTATGTTTTTGAACAGCAAGAAGTAAGGATGATAGAACAGAACAATGAACCATGGTTTGTAGGTATAGACGTTGCTGACATATTAGGGTATTCAAACTCAAGCAAGGCAGTTATGACCCATGTAGATGAAGAAGATAAACGGATGGACAAAATACCACATTCCCAAAATGGGAACTTGGTTTCAAACACCTATTTAATAAACGAATCTGGATTGTATAGCCTAATACTGAAATCGAAATTAGATAGTGCTAAGAAATTTAAACGCTGGGTAACAAGTGAAGTTCTGCCAGCAATCAGAAAACATGGCGGATATCTCACAGATACCAAAATTGAAGAAGCTTTAATGAATCCAGACACATTGATCCAACTAGCTACTCAACTAAAGAATGAACGCTTTGAAAAAGAAAGAGCACTTATCCAACTAAAAGAACAAGAACCGCAAGTTGTCTTTGCTCGAACTGTTGAAGTGTCTCAAAATTCAGTCGCTATCAAAGTTTTAGCAACTATTTTAAAGCAAAACGGAATAAAAGTGGGTCAAAACAGACTATTCCAATGGTTAAGAGATAATAAATTCCTTTCTTCGAGAATGGGAAATTCTTGGAACTTACCTACTCAAAGAGCAATGGACATGGAGTTGTTCGAATTAAAACCAAACACTTACTTCCATAACTACGGGACGCCAGAAACGAAATACACACCGGTAGTTACAGGCAAAGGGCAAATTTATTTTGTAAATAGATTTATAAAAATAGAACAGGAGGCTTAAAAATGGGAGATAGAACAGTTATTGAAATCATCAGAGCGTTATACGACTTAGCTAATGCGAAAAATGTTGTCGAAAGCGAAACGGGAGAACACATCAGTTTTGAAGATTATCAAGATATGATTGCCGATGATTTATCTGAATTAGCTAACGTACTAGGAATTGACTTAGACAAGGAGTGATCACATGGCAACGCAGTTAAAAGAAATGGACCAGGAAGTATTTACAGTCAAGGAAACGGCAGCCAAATTAAGAACGAGTCCCAACGTTATTTATAAATTGCTTGAGTTAGGTGATTTAAGGGCCATGAAAATGCCAGATAACAAAATACCGTTGTTCGAAATCAAACGGTTTGTACGATGGGCTTTTGAAAACGAAGTTGATTACAGCAACATACTCAAAAAAAAGGAGAATACAAATAATGAAAAAGTACAAATGGGAAATAATCTTGTTGGTAGTGGGAATAATTTTAACACTTATCGCTAGAAACTACGCAGTGACACAACGTTTGGCCATGGGGCTTACACCTGGATGGGGCGGAGAGTTCTTCATCATCCCGTTAATGATTATATGGTACTCAATATTAAAAGCAGATTGGAGTCTTGATGATGAGAATGAACGTAGTTATGTACGCATACAAGGACTGGCTGAGAAAGCTTAATGCCGGTATTCATCCGAAAACGGCTAGAGAAGAGATTGAAGTTGAATATTTATTGAACGATAACGAGAAACTCGCTTTAAGCATTCCGATGCAGCGCGAACTTGAAATGAGAGTGCAATAAAAAAGACGCCTTATCAGAGGCGTCTAACAAAAACTATGTAGCTACATTATAACACAACAGGAGGCTAATAATGATGAAGAACATTACATTAGAAAACATGATAATACGTAACTTTAAAGGCTTTAAAGAGTTTGAACTGAACGCAGACGGGCACGACTTGAAGATATACGGTGACAACGCTACAGGTAAGTCAACGATATTTGATGCATTCTCATGGGTTCTATTCGGCAAAGACAGTCACGACTCAGCCAATTTCGCCTGGAAGCCACTCGATAAAAAGAACAATGAGATCAATCACTTAGAAACAGAAGTCGAATTACTGCTAAATATCGATGGTGAACAGTTGCAACTATCCCGAATGGTTATAGAGAAATGGACCAGACGACGCGGATCAGATTCTAAAACGTTTGAAGGTCACGAAACAGCCTATCGCCTGGACGGAATCAAAACGACTCAAGCAAAATACAAAAAGAAAATAGAGGAAGTTATTTCAGAAGACACTTTCAAACAGTTAACCAACGTCTACTTTGTCGCTGAAACAATGAAATCTAAAGACCGCAGAGATTTGTTATTCTCCTTAGTTGAAGAAGTCACAGATGAAGACGTCATCGCTAGCAACAAAGCTTTAAAACCACTAGAAGCTATCCTGGACGGCCGAAGCGTGGATGATAAACGTACACTCATAACCGAAGAAAAACGCAGCGTGAAGAAAGATTTAGACCGCATCCCAGACCGTATCGATGAAGTGGACCGTTCCGTCCCTGACCTAAGCAAATTGGACCAAAAAGAACTGAACAAAGAACTCAAAGAAGCGGAAGACGTAATCATATCCAAAGAAGAAGAGATCGCTTCTTTCTCTAATGGCAGTCACGTGACCAACTTACGTTCAACGCTTCAAACGAAAGTCGCTGAGTTGCAAACAGCTAAAAGTGAGTATCAGCTGAAAGTAAATGATTCGGTTGAAACGCTGCAACAAAAGAAACAAGAGCTATTCGAGAAGGCCATGGACGCGAACAACGCAGTTACCGATGCAGAAGGCAAAGAAGTAGGTGTCAAGAAAGAGATTGAATCGAAGAAGAAAGACATCGAAGGCATCGTGAAGCAACTCACTGATTTACGAGACAGATTCATGATCGTTAAAAGAAACGCTTATCCAGACTTTGAGGAACACAAGGCAACGTGCTCGTTGTGTGGCCAAGACTATCCAGAAGACAAGCAAGCGGAAATGAAAGAGAACTACGAGAAAGAAATGGCTGAATTCAATGCGAATAAAGCCACTCAGTTAGAACGTATCAATGCAGAAGGTAAAGAGTGGACGGTAACTAAAGAAGGCTTAAAAGCTGAAATAACAGAGCTAGAAGAGGCGTTGACCGTCAAGAGTGACATGCACAAGTTAGTCAAGAAGCGTAATGACCTCAAGAAAGAATACGAAGCCATCAAGCAACAAATCGAGAACATCAAAAGCAAAGCGGCACCGTTTGAAAACTCCATTGAATACAATTCGTTAAACGCTGCAATCGAGAAGATGAAAAACGAAATCAAAGAGCTGCAGGAATCATCCGAAGATCAGTTGAAAGAAAAAAGAGCTGAACTTCAGGAGTTGAAAGCGAACAAAGAAGAAATCCAAGATAAGCTCTATCAATTCAAGCTGACTGATAAGCAAGTAGCACGTAAGCAAGAATTGATTCAAGATGAAAAAGCCTTATCGGTTCGCTATGGCGAGCTAGAGAATCAATTGTATCTCCTGGACGAATTTGTAAGAGCAAAAGTCTCCATGCTGACTGGCCGAATCAATGACCAGTTTGAGTTAGTCGAGTTCAAACTCTTTGAAGAACAAATCAATGGCGGACTCAAAGAAATCTGTGAGCCGTTAGTTGATGGTGTACCGTTCTCCAGTGGCTTAAACAGTGCAGCACGTATCAATGCAGGACTCGACATCATAGGCACGCTAAGCCGACTTGAAGGCATCAACGCTCCAATATTCATTGATAACAGCGAAAGCATCACACGTTTACTCGATACAGAAGCACAGACGATTCAATTGATCGTTACTGAAGGTCAAACCGAATTAAAAATAGAAACTAAAACATTAGAAGGAGTTGCTTAAACATGGCGAATGAATTATTAGAAAGAGCATCAATATTTGAAGTAAACGGAGAAGAAGTGAAGCTGACTGGAGCAATGGTTAAGAGTTTCTTGGTTAGTGGCAATGGAGATGTAACTGATCAAGAAGTGGTCATGTTCATTAACCTTTGTAAATATCAGAAATTAAATCCATTTCTTAAAGAAGCATATCTAGTCAAGTTCGGGAAATCAGATGCACAAATCATCGTTTCTAAAGAAGCATTTATGAAACGTGCCGAGTCACACCCACAATACGACGGCTTCAACGCTGGAATTATTTGTGAAAGAAATAAAGAGATAGTGGAAATCGAAGGAGCCATTAAGCTAGACGAGGATAAGTTAATAGGTGGCTGGGCGGTCATTTACCGTAAAGATAGAGAGAGACCAGTCTCAGTCAAAATATCCTTTAAAGAATTCAGCAAAGGCCAATCAACGTGGAATACTATGCCGTTGAACATGATCCGTAAAACGGCTATTGTCAACGCGATGAGAGAGGCGTTTCCAGATAACGTCGGAGCCATGTACACCGAAGAAGAAGCACCGCCTTCCTCTGAACCTCGTAATATTGAAGCTGAAGTCGAAGAAGAAGTGAATGAAAAGGCAAATCAAACCATTGTCGATTTTGAAAGACCCAAAGAAGTTAAAAAAGATAAACCCATGAAAACAGCTGAGAAAGTTGAAGATTCCCAGGAACAAGGATCTATGTTTAAAAATTTGAATGATTTAATGCCAGACGAACCGGAATTTTAGTTATGGAGATTAAAGTTTATGGATCAAGTAGTGCCGGCAACGCATATATCATAACTGATGGTAATGAATCGTTGATGTTAGAAGCCGGTATCGATCTAAAGAAAATGCGTGATGTGGATTGGCAGTCAGTTGTTGGCTGCCTCATCACTCATGAACATGGAGACCATTCGAAACACGCTCAAAACCTACTCTCGCTATCAGGAGTAGACGTTTATGCAAGTAAAGGTACAGCCGAAGCTTTGGATTTACCTAAACACAGAACGCACGTACTTGAATCGCTTAAACAATATGCACTAAACGATTGGATCATCTTGCCGTTCGATGTGCAGCATGATGTGGCCGAACCTTTAGGTTTTTTCATCCAGACGCCATCCGGCAACAAGATTCTTTTCGCAACAGATACGTACTACATCAAATACAAGTTTCCAGGTGTAACGCACTTAATGCTTGAATGCAATTACGCCTTAGACATCTTGAACGAGAATGTGGCAAATAAGCGAGTAGGAGCGTTCCTAAAGAAACGGGTGATCAAGAGTCACTTTGAACTCGGAAACGTGAAGACGTTCATCAAATCGAACGACATGAGCCAGTTGAATGAAGTATGGCTCTTACATTTATCGAATAACAATTCTGATGAGAAACGATTTAAACGAGAGATACAAGAGCTGACGGGGACGCCAGTATATATAGGTTAGGTGGTGAAGAAATGGCAAGACCAAAAAAACAAACAGTCGATTATTTCCCTCATATAGCTAATAGCGGAAAAACCATGTTCATTCTCGAATCGAAATTCGGTAATGATGGTTACGCCTTTTGGTTTAAGCTGCTTGAATTATTAGCTACCACTGACGGACATTTATATGACTGTAGAAACTCTTCTCATTGGCAGTTTCTACTAGCGAAAACTCAACAGGATGATATTTCTGCTCGTAGCATATTAAATTTACTAGCTGATCTCGGAGCCATCGACAATGAATTATGGGAAAAAGAAGTCATCTGGTGTCAAAATTTCGTGGATAATATCTCTGATGTTTATAAGAACAGAAAGGCAACAGCTCCGACTAGGCCTAACTTAAATAGTTTCTACGAGAAGAAACCCACTTCACAAGTAGTTTCTACTGATAGAAACCCGACAGAAGATAACATTGAAGTAGTTTCTACTGGCGGAAACACACAAAGTAAAGTAAAGGAAACTAAAGTAAATAAAACTAAAGTAGAAGAAGAGAACACCGACGTCAACGTTCATCGTTTTTATCAAGAGAATTTTGGAATCGAAACACCTTTCATTACAGAAGATATCGAATATTGGATTAATGACTTATCTAAAGAAGTCGTCATCTTAGCTTTACAGAAAGCAATTGAGAAGAACGCTGAATACGCATATGCAAAAGGCATATTAAAGCAGTGGGCTAAAAAAGGAATCAAGACACTGGATGCAGCAAATGCTGAATCGTTATCAAAAGCTAGAAAAGGAAATTACTCTAACAACACCAAAACCGAAACCCTACCCGACTGGGTAGACAACCAAGAAGAAGATGAAGAGGTATCGCCTGAAGAAGAAGCATCATTTCAAAAACGTCTGAAAGAGATTAGAGCGAAGAAGGGGATGAAGACATGATCCACCATTTCCCTACCGTTCTATTAAATCCAGACGGTAATTACAAATTGCAGGAAATCAACGGAGCTAAAAACATCCTGATACATGCAGAGAAAGAAACCTATGAGTATGAAGAGATTATCGAGATAGCAGACAACGCTTTTTATACAGAACGTAGGCGTTACGGCTGGACGATTATGGTTACTGATAGAGACGGGCAACTGAAAGAGCTGTTCACTCAAGGGTCAACGGTCGAGACATGCATCTATACGACACGATCCAGTCAAACAGTCCAGGAGTGGATTGACAAGCTATACGACAAGGATGTTAAACAAGTGAG
Organism: Alkalibacterium sp. f15; assembly: GCF_049389645.1. Taxonomy (GTDB): domain Bacteria; phylum Bacillota; class Bacilli; order Lactobacillales; family Carnobacteriaceae_A; genus Alkalibacterium. The sequence goes on along the minus strand of NZ_CP186540.1, from coordinate 106,404 downwards.
TTTATTTTAGGAGGGAGGTGAAAAAGATGAATGAAAAAGAAGTAAATGCAATAAGAATGAATATGTTAAAACAAGCTCAATTAGCAATGAAAGAAGCGGTTGAACAACAAAACGCTGCCATGATTTCAGCCATAGCAGCGTTGGTAAGTACACTTGGAATTTGAATTATAAAACGATATGACGCACACCATTTTTATCTGTGTTGCTTTTATTTCTAAAGGCATGTCTTATTTCGTTATTAGCTTCGAGATAACGTTGAGCAATCTCTTCTGGTGAAAGCGAACTCAAATCTTGATTTTCTAAAAAGAGTAAAGATAAAGCATCAACACGATTACTAGGGAAAGTATTTAAATTTACATCTGTCAAGTTTAACACCTCACTTTCATATTTATTATTTATATAAATCTTTAAATTAAAAGATTATACGTATACATTATATCAAGTTATAGCGAACGATACAACATATAGATTAAATACGTAAAAAATATCAATATATAGAATAGGATGCGTTGTATTTGAAGAAGATTATTAAATTGATTAAGGAGAATGAGTCAACAAATAGGCAGATTGCACTTAGAGCTGGAATAGCTACACCTGTGATATATAACATCGTTAACGGACAGAAAAAAGATATTAATTTTACCACTGCATGTAAGCTAGCCGATGCTCTAGAAGTAAGTTTAGATGAATTAAGAGAAGAAGTTGATGTCAAGCATTATGAGGAAGGAGCAAACAATGAGTGATTCAGTACAAATCATCATCAAGAAATACGACAGCACTGTTTTCAAGGCGTCGCTACCTGAACTTGAAGGCAATGCATTGATTCAACAGCTGATCGACAGAGAAGAAGAGTTAGCTGCACATGATTATCACGGACGTTTGAATACGTATTACGGAGGGAGCAATCCGAATGACTAAACTGATCATTCCGTTACCTCTAGCAAGCATGAATGAATACTCCAATGCCCAGCGAACGCACTGGGCTAAAGGAGCTAAGATAAAAAAGACGAATACTTACTTTTGCAAAATGCACGTACTGAGGGCCATGACAGAAGGCTTTGAAATTAAAACACCGTGCAAATTGAAGTTTAAATGGATTGTACCAAATAAAAGGAAAGATGCGGATAACATAGCAAGCGCGAAGAAATTCATTTTAGATGGCATGCAGGAGGCAAAATTGATTCTGAATGATAACTTGAATCATATTACCGGCTTTGAAGACGAATTCGTCATAGACAACTCAGTTCTGTCAGTTGTTGAGATAACTGTGAAGGAGGAAAATATATGAATATGGCAATCACACCTGAAACGATTAAAGGCATATTCAAAGTAAATCTAAGAAAAGAACGCGAAGAAAGAGACTGGACCATAGAGGATTTAGCAGAAAAGACGGGTATTTATAGACAAACATTGCAGACATGCGAAAATCATGGGACATTTTCAGCTAAGACTATCGCAGCGTTATGCGAAGCGTTCAATGTTGATCCGTGGATATTCTTTATCGAAGAGGAAGCGTGACGATGGGATGGCTGCAGCACGTATTAATGAACCGTTAGACCGAATAGCAAACGATAGGGAGATGTGGTAAATGATAAATAATACAGTATTAGTAGGCAGATTAACACGCGATCCAGAATTAAAGTACACAGGTAGCGGACTGGCGGTTGCTAGTTTCAACATAGCCGTCGAAAGACCCTTCTCAAATGCAAATGGAGAGAAAGAAACAGATTTCATCAATTGTGTGGTTTGGAAGAAGACCGCAGAAGCCTTATCCAATTTCACAAGCAAAGGATCGTTAATCGGACTGACTGGACGCATCCAAACACGCAACTATGAAGGGAATGACGGGAAGAGAGTGTATGTGACGGAAGTAGTAGCAGAGAACGTTAAGTTCTTAGAGCCAAAGAAGACGTCTAAGAAGGAATCAAGCAGCAGTGAGAGTGATTATGTGCAGAACAGCAAAAACGACGTAGAGGACGCATTTGATAAGAATGAAGATATAGATATTTCGGATGATGATCTACCATTTTAAGAAAGGAGCGACTCAATGACTGACAACTACACCAACATTCCACAATACCTCTGGTATCACGCAGAGGGCAATCCGCCGACACAGAAAGCGCGTTGGTGGAAAGGCAAGAAATATGTAGGTTATGAAGTAGAACCGGAACCAAACATGCTTGATCGTTATAAATTGACCTATAAAGGAACCGGAGACTTTAATTATATTGAGGGGTTGGTGTAATGTTTCCAGAAATCGACAATGAAAAGACAAAAGAAAACGTACATCGCTTGTTATCTCATTACCGTTCAATGGCCAGACTAGCTGATGAAGAGTACACGCCTAAGATAACGGCTACTTTCTCCTTAGAATTGAAAGGATCAGGCGGGCAAACGAGTGACCAGGTAGGTAATGCAGTCGCACGAAAGGTAACGGCAGAGCAGGAGCTATGGAAGATCGGCAGAGCTATGAATCAGCTGAATGCTTATAAAAGGCAGATTCTCCACTATAGATACATAGATAGTCGAGAAATGACGGACACGATGATTTATTATGATTTGAACATGAGTGAGCGCACGTTCTACAGAGAGTTAGGAAAAGCACAGATTGAGTTCGCTGAGGGCTATGACAATGGCAGGCTTTTGGCAGAGATATGACTGATATTTGGCTGACTCTAGGCAGAGCGGTAAACTATAATGTTAGTATGGTAAAGTATAGAGCGAGAGAAATCACATACAGAAGGCCTCCTTTGAAAAGACGTTCCTCAGCTTCTATGCTTACGATTAATGGGCTAATCCAACCGGATAGCTCTTTTCTTCTTTCGGTGAAGTTATTCTTTTGATATACTGAAAAGAAAAAGGAGTATGAAAAATGACTATCATAAGTGATTATAGTATCGTTAAAAATATTATTAACGATGATGTGCTTGTAAAAAGAGACGGTAAATTAGAACTAAAAGGGATGGCAACTAGCAGTGTAACCGTAGAATATGGAGGGACGCTAATACTACGAGGCACGGTAAATGGGAAAGTAATTAATAGAGGAGGAAATATCGAAATATATGGAATGGTACTAAATGATGTTATTAATCATATAGAAAATCAAGGTAATATTTATATAGATCCTGACGCGGTTATCAAAGGTGATATTTTAGACTCCTAATGGGGTCTTTTTTTATACATAATAGTATTGAAAGGTGATGGAAAATGGCAAAACTTACAATTAAACAAAAAAGATTTGCTGATGAGTACATCATCGGTGGAAATGCTAGTGAGGCGGCAAGGAAAGCTGGTTATAGTAAAAAAACGGCTAATCGAATAGCTACTGAAAACTTGTCAAAACCTGTCATTCGTTCCTATATAGACAAACGACTCGAAGAGCTGAAAAGTGAAAGAGTGGCAGATCAACAAGAGGTGCTTGAATTTTTAACCTCTATAGTTCGCGGAGAAAAGAAAGAACAAACACTTATTGGTCTTGGTATGGGGGAGCAAGAGATAACAGAAATTGAAATCCCTGCTACTCAACGGATTAAAGCGGCAGAGTTGTTAGGAAAAAGATATGCTATGTGGACCGATAAACAAGAGGTGTCTGGAGAGCTAGGGGTAACGATTGTAGATGATATCGATGAATAATATAGTTGTATTATCCGATATCATTACAGAGCAATTTAAACCATTCTGGGTTGCTTCGAAAAAGAAAAACCATTTGAGATATGTACTGAAAGGTGGGCGTGGGAGTGGTAAGTCGTTTCACATACCCATGAGGATTCTCCTTGATGTAATGGAATATCCAGTGTCAGCTATAGGTATACGTAAAGTGCAAAATACTATTTTAAAATCTTCCTATGCAAACTTTAAAGGTGCTGCTAACGTCTTAGGCGTTCGGCACCTTTTTAGATTCGTCGATTCTAAGCTAGAAATTACTTATCGTTCTAGAGGGAATAAAATCTATTTTGCGGGAGCTGATGACCCGGATAAGATTAAATCAATCAAGGATGCCGATTTTCCTTTAGCAATTATGTGGATTGAAGAATTAACCGAATTTAAGACAGAGGAAGAAGTGACGTCTATTGAAAGTTCGGTGCTTCGAGAAGAGTTAGAAGGTAAATTTATCTCGGATAGTCAGCGGAAAGTGAAATATCCTTTTGACTATAGTTTTTATTATTCGTATAACCCACCTAAACGTAGGCAGTCTTGGGTAAATAAGAAGTACGAGAGTAGCTTTATAGATAAAAATACATTTATCCATCATTCAAATTATTTAGGAAATCCGCATTTATCAAAGAAATTTATCGAAGAAGCCGAGAATGTAAGAAGCCGTAAGCCTTTGAAGTACGATTGGGAGTATTTGGGCAAAGCAATAGGGTCTGGTATCGTTCCATTTGATAATTTACAAATTGAGAATGGTTTAATCACTGATGAAATGGCCAATAACTTTGATAATATACGTAATGCAGTCGATTTTGGTTATGCTACCGATCCGCTAGCTTTTGTAAGATGGCATTATGACAAAAAGAAGAATGGCATTTATGCGGTCGATGAATACTACGGCCAAAAAATAAGCAATAGACAGTTTGCAGCATGGTTGAAATCTAAAAAATATGACTCAGACGAAATCTTTGCAGATTCCGCAGAGCCTAAGAGCATAGCGGAATTGAAAAAGGATCATGATATCAAACGTATGAAAGGTGCAAAAAAAGGACCAGACAGCGTGGAGTATGGAGAAGAATGGTTGGACGATTTGGATTTCATTTGTATAGATCCGATACGCACGCCAAATATAGCAAAAGAATTCGAAAACATTGATTATCAAACTGATAGAGATGGTAATCCTAAACCGCGATTAGAAGATAAAGACAATCACAGCATTGACGCCACACGATACGCTTTCGAGAGAGACATGAAGAATAAAACAGGATGGAAAGTATAGGAAGGAGATAATGCATGTTAGATATAATCACAGGCGACGTCAAAGCATTGGAACAAGCGATTGAAGCAGATAAGCACAGCTATGATAAAGAGAACGCTGAAGCGGCTCAACGTTATTATGATTATGAACACGACATCTTAAGCAACAAAATATATTTCATGAATGATAATGAACAGCTTGTTGAAGATAAGTATGCGTCAAACATTAAGATACCTCATCCGTTCTTCACTGAAATTGTTAGCCAAAGCGTAAGCACGGAACTAGCAAACGGTGTAAAGCTTAAGGTGGAAGACGAAGAGTTTCAGGTGCTTCTAGAAGAGTATTGGGATGAAGACATTCAGTTGTTCCTTCAAGAGATGCTGGAAGGCGCATCAATCAAAGGGAAAGAATACGCCTATGTAAGACAGTTACCAGGAGAGATGCAAACGTCTCGTATTTCTTTTCAAGTCTCTGACAGCTTGCAGACGTTCACTATAACGGATGAATCAGGCGATGTTGTCGGTGTTGTTCGTTACTACACGAAACCCATGCTGAGAGATGACAAACAGGTTGAAGTTGAACATGCTGAAGTATGGACGAGCGAGAACGTCACATTTTATCTAAAGAATAAAGACAATGCATTTATTATTAATCCTGACAAATCACCGAATCCCAGAAGCCACATACTAGCTGAACAAAAAGGCGAGGATGGCAAACCGGTCTTATTAGGAAAGTCATTTGGACGTATTCCTTTCAGAAAATTGAAAAACAACAAGAAAGAAAAGACGGACTTAGAGCCAATTAAAGAATTGATTGACGATTACGATCTGATGAACGCATTCATGAGTAACAACTTACAAGATTATAGCGGGGCAATATACGTAACAAAAGGATATAACGATGATGTAAGCAAGCTTAGGATGAACGTTCGCTCTAAAGGCGGTATCAACGTAGACGAAGACGGCGCCTTTGATATGAAGACGTATGACATCCCGGTTGATGGCCGAGTCAAGAAGATGGAACTCGACAAACGAAACATTTATAAGTTTGGTATGGCATTTGATTCAACAGCTATCAGTGACAGTTCGGGTAGTGTAACCAACGTTCAAATCATGGCCGGTTATTCATTACTCATGATGAAGTTGAGCAAGAAAGAAGCGCATTTGAAGACGCTAATCGACTGGATGATTGAACTCATTACAGAAGATATCAATAGACGTTACAGTGCTGCTTATGATCATAGAGATATAGAAGTTATCATTGAACGCGAAACAATGGTCAACCGCTTAGAGAATGTCCAAATAGAGAAAACAGAGGCAGAGACGAAACAGCTTAAATTGACCGCTTTATTAGATATTGCAATGTTCTTACCGCAAGAGAAGGTCCTGAGAGAAATCTGTGACATTGTAGAGTTGGATTGGAACGAAATAGAAGCGATGTTACTCGAAGACGTATCTTTACCATCTCTTCAAGGAGTAGGTGACGAAAATGGTGATGATGAACAAGTGGGAGAAGGAGATCGAAGCGATATACCAGAGGGAACTTAAAAAGACCGGAACGGATATGTCAAAAGCTTATGCAGATATGCTGACACGATTCAAAAAAGAAGGCAGAGACGTATTGGCAGACCCTAGCAACCTAACCCGCACACAGAAGTACAACGCACAACGCAAAGCCGGACTAGAAAAACGAATCATGGAAACAGCTAGAAATGCTAATCCTGAAATACGTAAAGCAACGAAAACCTTAACGGAAACGTCTGGTAAGTTAGGCTATTACGGTACGCAGTTCGGGATAGAGCAAACAGCTAAAGCCGCAATAAGTATGGCGCCTTTAAACACGAGTTACTTGAATACGGTAATGACGGATAAGATTGACGGCAAACGCTTTTCTGAACGTATGTACAAGGACAGAGAGAAGATGGCCAATCTAGTCAGTCGTGAATTAGTTAAGGCTGCAGAAGACGGCGTGGGTTATCGTCAACTAGCTGCACGTTTAGAAGCAATCACAGATAACGACATGCGACACAGCTACTTGATTGCACGTACTGAATCTAAGCGGACTCGAAGTGAAATGCATCAAAAAGCATACGAGGAAGCTGTGGATGCCGGCGTGCAATTGGAAAAGGAATGGTTACACTCAGGTAACGGTACAAACCCGCGTAATCATCACGAACAAATGCACGGTGTTCGCGTACCCGTTGATGAAGAATTCCAATCGCCTTTAGGCAATAGCGGACAAGGCCCTGGACTCTTTGGTGATCCATCTGAAGACATTCAATGTGGATGCTGGACCGTCACACACGTTATAGGGATAGAACAAACAGGTCAAACGATTGAACCTAAAACAGACTGGCAAGAATGGGCTAAAGAGCATGATGTAGGAGTTGATTAAGCATTGGATAAAGTTAAAATAGGCGGGACAACATACAAAGTTGAGATGGTCGACGACTTAGCGGGTTCTGATGATTGTTTTGGATATATTCAGTACAAGAAGTCATTGATACAATTGGATAACAATTTAGAAGAACAAATGCACAATAAAACATTTATCCATGAATTGACTCATGCGTTGTTCATTGAAGCGGGGTATAACGATCATGAAGAAGATATGGCTAATCGAATAGGTTTGGTTCTTTATCAAGCTTTAAAAGATAACGATTTTAGCTTTATCAGGTAATGAAGGAGGCGATGGAGTGTTCTATTCGGAAAACAAATCAACCGAAGAATAGGAGAGTGATCTAAATGGAAAACATCGTATCTCGCTATTAGCGTAACTAATAACTCAATACTTAACTAAGTCATAGGCCTTGCTTGTGGCTCTTTTTATTGTCCTGGAGAATGACGCTATAAAAGTCTCAACACCGACTGTGAGCGGAATACCTCACAACTCTAACTGGCACCGACCAGAATAAAAAGGAATGGAGTTTTTAAAATGGATTGGATTAAAACAATTTTGGATAAACACACCAAAGAGGATGGAACGGTTGATTCAGACGCAGCAAATAAAGAAATTGACGCGGAATTTCCTAAAAATGCTGTACCTAAGTCGGATTTCAACTCAAAAGTCAGCGAATTGAACGATGCAAACAAGACGCTTCAAGGATTAAAAGATGGTAATAAAGATATAGAAGCATTGCAAACGTCTATTGCAGACTATGAAAGCAAAGTTGAACAACTAGAAACAGAAAAAGCTGAACAAGCTAAGAAATATCAGTTGGAAATTGCATTGAAAGATGCAGGAGGTACTGATTTAGAATATCTCCAATTCAAACTGGGAGATTCAGAACTTAATGAAGATGGAACTATCAAAGATTTTGACAACAAACTGAAAGGTTTGAAAGAAAGTCATCCGTCATTCTTTGAAAGCGCAGAAACGAATAAGAAGGACGAGAACGGCGGCTTTAAAGTGCACGATAATAAGTTAGATGGCGGTGCTCCTTCTAAGCTGACTAAGAAGTATATTTATGAACAATATCCAAAAGATAAAGAAAAAAGAATTGAATTACTAAAACAATTAGAAAAGGATGATAAATAAAATGACAGTACAATTCGATTTAACACCATATTCAAAAGACTTTGCTAACCAATTCGATATTAGAACAGAAGGTTTTATCGACTTCTTTAATTTGATGTCTATGGGACAAGGTACTATGATCAAAGGCCAAAGAGCAGACGTTACATTAGCAGCAGACATGAATCATGAAGCACATGAAGAAATTAGCGAATCAAACGTTCGACTTTACGATGTAAATATTGCAGAGTTGAAATTTGACGCAACTAAAGTACGTGTCTCTTACCAAGATATTCAAAAATGGGGACAAGCAAACGCTATTGACCGTAAAGACCGTGAGCTAATGAATGCTCTTGGACATCACATCGAAAGTCGATTGGTAGCTAACTTAGGAGATCATGCAGGCACTCAAATTACCGAAGTGGATTACAAGTCAGCTTTAGCAATGGCTAAGGCTGAAGTGAATACTAAGCCAGGCTTTAAAGGGTCTCAATCTATAGCGTTTGTTAATACTATGGATTACTACCGTTATCTTGCGGATTCTGAAGTGGCGACAGCTCAAAACTTGTTTGGTATGGACTACGTTAAAAACTTCCTGGGATATTCTGTTATCTTCTTTAGTTCTCAAGTTGAAAAAGGGACAGTGTTTGTAACAGCTGACGGTAATTTAAACCTTGCTCATATTCCTGCTAATGGACCAGCGTTTAGCGCTTTAGAGTTAACTCCATCAGATAATAAGCTAATTGGAGTTAAACATTATCTGAATGATAACACTGGAGACATCTTTACTAAAGTTCATTTCGGACTTGAAGCTTTTGCTGAACGTACAGATGCTGTAGTACAAGTGACAATAGATGAAGGAGTTGCTGCATAATGTTAAAAGATATCTATGTAACCAAAGTTAAAAAATTCACGGATTTAGAAGATAACAAACGCGTTTATAAGACTGGTGACGAGTATCCTGCTGAGGGTGCTCCGAAACCTTCTGACAAACGCATCGCACAGCTTTCTTCTAAAGCAAATAAAGCACGTGTTCAGATCATTGAACGATTGACTGTTGAGGTTAAAGACGAAGAAGATGCTAGTGAAGAAGTCGTTGTTGAAAAAGAAGTAACACCTACAACGAAAAAGAAACAAAAAACAAACTGATAAAAAACTTGAGGAGTAGGCATTTGCCTACCCTCTTTTTATTTATGGAAGGTGGTAACACATGATTATCACGTTAGCAGAAGCGCATGAAATAAATCGAACCTTATCAAAAGAAGACATAACCGGATTAGAAATCGCAATCAGAGAGTTGACAAACAATAACTTCCAAAATACGCGTGTACGTTTCAGCGTCAAAGAAATCATGGACCCTGATACAATCGTGCTTAATCAATTACCAAAAGGATTGCGAACAGGCAGCCGAATAGAGCTGAATAACAGTGATTACAACGAGGAACTGCATACTATCCATGAGATACAAGGGAACGTGCTAAAAGTGTCTAGTGGTGGTTTTTTAGATGAAACCAAGTCAGGCATGATAGTCACCCTGGTCAATTATCCGCAAGATGTTAAAAATGGCGTTAAAAAGCTCATAGAATATGACATGAAAACCGAAAAGAACATCGGCGTTAAGAGCCGGTCACTCAGTCGTGTTTCTGAAACGTATTTCGACGTGACAAGTGGCGAGAACATCAACGGTTATCCAACATCTCTATTCAGCTTCATTATGAAGTATAGGAAATTCAGGTGGGGGACATGATTAAACTCAAACCACATTTAATACAGGAAACGAAGTATCTTCCAGACGGAATGGGCGGAAAGATTCCGGATGGTCATACGACGTTCGCGGTTATTGATGGCGTGCTGGATTTATTAAGCGGCACAGACCGAACAGGCGCTCAGAACGCAATTACAGAAGATTCTACGCATGTTCTAGTTACATTGGACTATACGGAAGGCATTACAGACAAAATGCGCGTATTCGATGGAATCGGGCAAGTCTATGACATAACCTATTCTGACAATCCGGCTGGTCAGGACGACCATAACGAACTGCTACTCACTCTTGTACCTGGAGTAATAGACGGGCAAGGTGGCTAACATGGCCAAAGTTGAAATGAATTTTGAAAGCAACTTACCAGAAGCAAAACAAAAATTACAAAGCGCACAAAAAGCGGGCTTAATTGCCGCTCTACTCGTTATTGAGAAATATGCAAAGAACTATTCACGCACTGCCCGCCAAGGCGGAGGCGGTACGAGAGACAGCTACACGTACGAACTCAACACCGATGGCGTTAAGTTAATCGGAGCAGTTGGATCAGATGAAATGAATGCGATATACGAAGAGTACGGGACAGGCGAATTTGCCGAAAAAGGCGATGGCAGAAAAGGCGGATGGGTTTATTACGACGATGTGGATGGCAAATTCTACTTCACGTATGGTAAGACACCAAATAAACCGTTAAGACGTGCTGGTTCAGTCTCACGTTCAGAAGTTCAGCAGTTAATCGGTGAACATTTTAGTCTGGAATTCTAGGAGGGTGTAAATGGAAGACTTCAAACAATTAGCAATACAGATTTACCGTTCATTTACAGCTATCTATGAGAATTCTCATGCTTTAGTGAACCGGGACGAAGAGGTTAAGTACCCTTATATAACTTATGACTTACGAACATATTCGACGTTAGCACGTAATCAGGAAAATTTAGTCATAGACGTTCAGATATTCGATAACATCAAAAGTTATTCACGAACGTATGACGTTGCCAGTTTGTTGAAGAACCACTTCAAAGGTCGGCTGATTAAAGATGACAGCTTTCATATTCGCTTTGATGTGCAGCGTGGGGCAACTAATTTTATTCATATACCAACGAGCGACCCAAACATCATCCGATTAGAAGGAACAGTGCAAGCCAAAATAGATTGGAGAGAAAATAGATGAGCTTACCAAATACAAGTTTTACAGAAACATCACACGAACGCTTTATTATCGACTCAGCTGTATTGCTGAAGAACGTTTCCTGGAACGCGACAGCAGAAGAATGGGAATTCGAAGAACTAGGTGCTACAGAGGGTTCGGTATCGATTAACGTTGAAATGACATACAGACAGATGGATGTTAATGGTGCTAGTCATGTTGCAGTCAAAGAATATGAAGTGCTAGAAGAATTTCTTGCCACTGCCGTCGCAAGCGTTAAAGAGATGAGCGCTAAAATCATTCAACAAGCCCTTAATGGCAAGTTGGAGGATGCGACAGCCGAAGAAGCACCAGCAGGGTATTCGAAAGTAACGCCTCAGCGATTCTTGAATGATAATTCGTTCCTGGAAAACATCGCTTTTGTCGGACGATTAAAGAGCCATAACAATGAGCAAGTAATCGCTATTTTAGACAGCCCTAAAGTTGAAGGTGGTTTATCAGGAGACACAGAAGACAATGGCGAAATGGCCATCGAACAGACCTATAAAGCACACGCTACAGTCGCTAAACTGAAAGCAGACATCAACTACTTGCCGTTTAGAATGTACTTGCCTCAATCATTGGTTGATGGCACACCTGAACAAATGGAGGTAGGCGCATAATATGGAACTTAGAATGAGAGAATTAAAAGGCGACGATCTATTCACTATGCTGAACATCATCGGTCAATTAGAAATTGAAGACGAATTCAAAGAGTTGTTCGAGACAAACATTAAAGACGAGGTTGACCAAAAAGTGATTGACCTCAACGGTCGTAAGAAGAAACAACCGACAAAAAAAGAAACAGATAATTTAGCGATTAAACAACTAGAAGCCGATAAAGAGAGGGCGTTACGCTCTTCTCACTTCGGTGCAAAGATCATTGCCAAAGCTATCCGTAATGCGAATAAATTAAGAAATGAAATCAATCCATTTTTGGCAGAATTAACAGACACGGATGTAAAAACTATAAAGAACTTGTCTTTAGTTGAATACGCTAGTCTGATCAAACAATTCACGAAGAAAGAAGAACTGAAAGATTTTTTCTCATCTATCGCTACGTTGGTTTAATTGACGACGGCGAGCATTGGCTAAAAGACACGTTATTTAAACGCTATGGTAGTCCGCTTGTTCTCCTTAGAACGTACAACTTGGAGAAGACAGCGGATTTTATCTTGTGGTTATCTAAAGAAGAACAAGAAGAGAAGATGGAAAACCTTTGGATGCACTCCGAAAGCGGATTGAGTTACAAGAAATGGAAAGAGAAAAATTACAAAGATAGCTCCAGCGCAAGTCAGAAACGTAAGAAAATAGATAAGAATAAAGAACAAAAAGCGTTAGAAAACGCAAGCTTGGTATTAGGTAAAGCTATTGGTAAAGGTGGTGGCAATGATTAATGTTTGAACTCTTTAAAATAATGGGAACGGTCGGCATGGACAGCAGCGATGCAAACAGCGAGTTAGAATCGACTGAAGGAAAAGCAAGAGAAACAAGCAAGTCTATAGGCGAACGTATGCAGGAAGGTTTAGGCAAGGCAGAGAAAGCCATAGGCACGGTTGGAAAAGGCATGAGCACATGGGTAACTGGTCCGATAGTCGGAGCCGCCGCTGGTATTTTTGGGCTGATGACTAAAACTGGCGATTATGCTGACAGAGTACTTGACTTAAGAGATATTACTGGTCTATCTACCGATTCGATTCAAGAATGGGCTTACGTTGCCGATATAGCGGGCGTGAGCGGAGAGGCTGTCACGACGGCTGTAACCGGGTTAATTAAACGATTACCTCAACTGGAAGCAGAAGGCGGAAAAGCCACAGAAGGAATGGAAAAGTTAGGTATTAGTTACGACGAACTGAACAAACTTTCTCCTGATGAACAAGTTGACTTGCTTATGAATTCTTTAGCAGAGATAGAAGACCCAATTGAACGAAACGTCATCGGTTCTCAATTGTTCGGTGGTGCTTGGCAAGACCTAGCTCCTATATTAGGAATGGGCGCTGATGAAATAGCGAATACGAGAGACGAAGCTCACGAACTAAATACAGTCATGAGCGAAGAAGGCCTCCAGGACGCTAACGCATTCAGACAAGAAATGGAACGGCTAAAGAACGAGTTCGGCGGAGCGTTCAGAGAAATATCGAATAACTTTCTGCCTATATTCAGGGACCAACTGTTACCCGTTCTACGTGATCATGTTATTCCGGCAGTTGGAAGATTTGCAGATAAAATCTCAGACGTCATTACATGGTTCACCAGTTTGGACGGATCCGCACAACAAAACATTTTGAAATGGATAGGTATATTGGCAGCGATTGGTCCAGTGCTGTTGATTGTCGCTAAAGTGATCGGAGTGCTCAAGTTATTAGTGGGTGCATTCTTATTCCTAGTCAGTCCAGTTGGGACCGTCATAGCAATCATAGCGCTTTTAATAGGCATTGGCGTCATGCTTTGGAAGAACTGGGATACAGTTGTTGAAAAATCCACGCAGATGCACTTAGCTGTGCAAGCGGCCGTTCAAAAAATGGTGCAGGCAGTTGTTGACTTTTTCGTTGACTTAGACAGACGTTTAAGAGAAATTGTGCAAAAAATGAAACAAGCGGTCATTGATGCGTTTTGGGAGTTCGATGCCAAGGCCAGAGAAACTGTACAGAAAATGGTCCAATCAGTCGTCAACTTTTTTGTCGAGTTAGACCGAAAATTAAGAGAAACTGTACAAAAAATGAAAGACGCAGTTATTAAATCGTTTTGGGATTTTGATACAAAAGTTAGAAAGTCAGTACAAGGAATGAAGGATGCCGTAATAAAAGCATTCTGGGATTTTGATACTAAAGTTAGAAAAACAGTTCAAGGAATGAAAGATGCGGTTGTTGGTTTCTTTGTTGAGTTATGGCAAAAATCAGTCTCAAAAGTAAAAGAGTTAGTATCTGGCGTCATTAGCAATGCCCAAAAGATGAAAAACGATTTTGTTAGCAAAGTGACTGAAATAAAAAACGGCGTCCTGTCCAAATTTAACGAGATCAAAACCGGCATAGTAAGCAAAATTCAAGAAACGGTTTCAAACGTCAAAAGTAAATTTGGTGAAGTCTACGACAACATCATGAAACCGGTAAATCGTGCACGCGATGCAGTTAAAACGGCCATAGATAAAATAAAAGGCTTCTTTAACTTTAAGTGGAAGTTACCTAAAATTAAGATGCCTAAATTCAGCGTGTCCGGTTCTGCTAATCCGATAAATTGGATTAAAGAAGGCGTGCCTAAGTTGAAAGTCGACTGGTTCGCTCAAGGTGGTATCTTAGAAAAAGCCACAGCGTTCGGAATGAACGGCAATAGCGTACAAGTCGGCGGAGAAGCTGGAAGAGAAGCAGTATTACCTCTGAACGCAAGCAATCTAGCAGGTATAGGCGCCGGTATTGCACAAGCCAGTGGATTTGACTTACACGATATCAAACAGATGCTACAAGGCATTCTGAATGAAATTAGAAGCGTTGGCGACAGACCGGTTATTGTCAATGTCGAACTAGACGGTCGAGTCATTGCACGAGTAACACGGGATCCAATGGATAAAGAATTAGAAAACAAAGCAAATCTGAAGAAGCGGGGGAGATAACGTGTTTCAAGTTTATTTTGATGAACAAGCATCATTTGATGATTGGGGAATTACTGCCGCTTCTTATGTATTGAGAGAACCAGAACCTAAAACGATTTACATTGATTTACCCGCGGGTGATGGACAGCTCGATTTAACAGAGGCTCTGACTAAAGAAGTGAAGTATCACCCAAGAGAGTTAGAAGTTCAGTTCTACATTAAGCCTGATCACCCGCACAAAGAACTAGCTATCAACAGCATTCGTTCCTTTTTACATGGACGTGTCCGAACGGTCAGGTATGAAAAAGAACCTGAGTATTACGTGACAGGGCGTTTCGACGTTTCTATAGAACCTGATGGCGTGTTAGACGTTGTTACGATAACCGGGCAGTGTCATCCGTGGAAATATAAACACGAAGTAACAGAGCATCAATTCAATACGATGGACAGCTTGAGTATGGAAGTTCATCTATGGAACAGCCGTAAAGCAGTCATTCCGACGTTTATTACAGATAAAGAGTTAACCGTTCGGTTTAATAACCTCTCTCGAACAATGAGCGCGGGAGAGCATCGGTTTACCAGTATATATTTCAATGAAGGCATTAACGATTTAACGCTAGAAGCAGCAGCGAACACATCTATAAAAATAAGGTATCAAGAGGGGTGGATTTGATGTATTCAGTTCATTGCGATGGAGAGCTGCTATTTCATCCAGAAGTTGAAGAGTTGAACATCATAGACCCTGTCTTATCCTTAGAGACAAACACGACGTTAGGCTTTGACTTCACCATTTATCCGTCACATGCGATGTACAACAGGATTGACCGGTTGAAGTCTATCATCGAAGTTTATCAAGATGGTTATTTATGGTTTAGAGGACGCGTTTTAGATGATGAGACAGACTTTTATAACGCTAAGAAAATCGTTTGCGAGGGCGAATTGGCTTACTTCAACGATTCCGTCATCCGACCCTTTAGTTATTCCGGAGACGTTGATGGATTCGTTCAGCTGATCATCGATGAACATAACAGCCAGGTTGACGATTGGAAGCAATTCACACTAGGGAACGTAACGGTTGAAGACCCTAACAACTATATCGTGCGCTCAAGCATCAACACCTTGAAAACTTGGGAAGTGATCACGAATCGTTTGCTGGACCTTATGGGTGGTTACCTGATCGTTAGACGTGAAAACAATGTTAACTACATCGATTATTTAGAAGACTCGCCTTACAAATCGGAACAACCGATTAAACTAGGCGAAAATCTACTTGATCTAACCAAAACCATTAAAGGTGCCGACATCATAACCGCTTTGATTCCGTATGGTACAAAGCTTGAAAGCGAAGATGAAGAAGCTGAAAACAGATTGACCATAGCATCCGTTAATGATGGGGTGGATTACGTTTACGACGTAGAAGCGGTCAGCAAATACGGTTGGATTTACGATACTGAAACGTGGGATGACATAACGATCGGTGAGAACTTAATGCAAAGAGCTAGAAGCGAATTAGCGAAACGTATTAATTTAGCTGTTTCGCTCGATTTGAATGCGATAGATTTGTCTATGACGGATAACGAAATTGATAAGATACGCTTTTTCGAATATGTGGAAACGGACAGCCCGGTGCATTTGCTCGAAGGAATGATGCTTGTAACTAAGATGCAGATCCATTTAACTGACCCTTCTAAGAACACGTTAACGCTAGGTATCAACTATGAAACGTTCTCTGAACGGCAAAATAACACAGAGAAGGTCATTCGGGAAATAAACGAAGACAGAGAAATTACGGAAAAAGAACTTAAAGACATTATTAATAACCAAATAACCCTTCTTACTTCTAGCATCACTCAGACAGCCGAGTCTATCAAGCAAGAAGTCGAAGAAACATATGTATCAATCAACGCTTTTGAAACGTTGCAAACGGAAACGTCAACAGGATTCGAACAGACGAAAGAGGCGTTTGACTTCACTTTTACAGAATTGACTACAACGATAAACGATGTCGATGACAATGCGCGAGCTGAATTCAATTTGATAGAAAGTTATATCCGTTTTGTTGATGGGAATATCATTTTAGGAGAAGTTAACAACGATTTGATTACCCGATTCGAAAGTGACAAATGGGCAATGTCTAGGAATAGTGAAGATGTCATGTGGCTGGAAGAGGATACCATCAATATTAAAAAGGCTAACTTTTTCGAGAAAGCACAATTCGGTAACTTTGGTTTTGTCCCTCGAGCTAACGGGTCGTTAGACTTCAAAAGGGTGGTGGATTAGATGGCTAGCGGAATAATACCAGGTAGCTTTAGCGGAACAAGTACAAATAACGTTCAACCTGTGCTTGAGTGGTCTTCAAAAGCGGCCGCACCACCTAACAACTATTCAGACGTTACCGTTTCATTGGTTTTTCTTAGAAAGAACACCTCTTGGGGTTCATGGAACGCGAACGGGCACAGTGTAGCATTCACTATAAACGGAAACAAAATTACACAGAGCAGAACATTCGACATCCGGGGAAAGTCCAGAGAAGTCGTTTGGACACGTACTCTTAAAGTTGATCATAACTCTGACGGTAAGAAATCAATTGCGATAAGCGCATCCTCAAGCAGCACGGGAACCAGCTTAGGGAGCTACAGCTTCAGTGGTACGGCTACATTGGACACGATACCACGAGCGAGTACCCTTAAGTCGGTCGGCAACTTTTCCATAAAGGATGGCCAAACAAACGCGTTCTCATTGAGCTTAGAAAGAGAATCGTCTTCTTTTACACACAATATAACCTTAAGAGTAAACGGCACAGATATTCAATCGTGGAACGGGCAAAACTTGCCGACCAGTTTAACTCTAAGCATCGAATCGTCTAACCAAATACTTAACATCTTAAGAAACACCACATCTATGACGGCTCAGTTGCGTGTGCAAACAAGAAACGGAAGCACAAACATTGGCGGCATATTAACTCGAGACGCAACAGTTAGCGTGCACTCGAGCCTAATACCGGTAATCAGTAGCATATCGGTATCGGAAGACGTCAGCGACATCTCTAGTAATTTAGGTGTCTACGTACAATACCAGTCAAAGCTTAAAATGTCGGTAGCGACATCGGCTAGTTATGGGGCGCGTGACGGTAGCGTTGAAATGAAAGTCAATGGCCAGACGTTCAACGCTAAAACAGGCACAACGGCTACGTTAAAAACAAGCGGAACGAATACCATTTCAGTTAAATACACGAACACGCGCGGTCAGACGGTTTCAGGCAGTACAACCGTTACTGTGTATCAATATTCCAATCCACAACCTAGAATAACCGACGCTTACCGTTCGAATGCGAATGGTGAAAGAAACGACGATGGCGAATACGGAACTGTCGAATATGCCATCGCTATCAGCAGTTTGAACGGATCTAATAGCAAAGGGTATCAAGTGCGCTACAAACGCACAGAAGAAGCCGATTTCGTAGAAGAAACTCTTTCTAGCGGTAACGGGAGTTATACGTTCCCGGCGGATGTAGATTACGCGTATGACATTCAAGTCGTTGCCAGTGATCACTTTTCGAGCATTCCGGCATACACCAGCATTCTTTCAACTTTCAGTTTAATCAACTTTGCTTCGAGCGGATTAGGTATGGCCTTTGGCGGGACGTATGACGAAAACGTTGGTGGCACTTTACAAGTCGATAGGCACAATCTGCCTAAAGTGATATTTCAGCATTCAGCTAATGGCGGAACGTTTAACATACCTATACCCGAACGAGGAATATATCTCGTAGTGGTGTCGCCGTCGGTAAGCACCCTCACTTCTCAAGTTGCAATTGTCAACCAATGGTATGAATCTCAAATGTCAAGAACTACTCTAAACGCCAGCACAGCAACAGGCATTAGTATTACTGCTGGCGAAGGAGCAATCACACTATCATATTCAGCATGGTTCACCATGAGTGTCATCAAATTAGGAAATTAAAAGGAGTGAGTAAATGTTTAAAGAGCCAATATTTGAGGTCTTCCTAAAAAGCACAGGGACAAGAAGGAAGTTGACAATACCAACCGTTTTTACAAACGATAGAAGATCAGTCAAGTTACATTTTAAAATCATGGACATGCAAGCTGATGAGCTAGTTGGTAAAAGCGCGTATGTATTGCTATACATGAAAGACGGGTCGTTTTACCAAACAGAGAACATCCAAGCGGATGAAACGTTATACACGTACATCTTAACAAGTAACCAGGGCCAGCACAGCGGGGTTGCTAAAACTCAGTTAGTCGTTACTGATAATGACAAAGAAATCGCATCTGAAAAATTTGAATTTAACGTAGAAACAGGGTTGGACAGCGTCGTAGCAACAGAAGTCATGATCCATGACTGGACAACGTTAACAAGAGAAGCGGGCGAATTCATTGCAGAGATGAAAACGAACGAATCACAGCGTCAAACCGATTTCGATAATACTCAAACAAGTAGGCAGTCAACTTTTAACGCTAACGAGTCTACCCGTCAATCCACTTTTAATACAAATGAACAGGCGCGTCAGACGAACGAGGACGTCCGGGTTGATAACGAAGAGACCAGAGGGTTATCCGAAAGTGAACGGATCAGCAATGAAGAGAGTCGTGTCATCGAAGAAGGGACCAGGGCGCAACAAGAACAGTCACGAATGGAAGCAGAAGCTACTCGCAGTGAGTTCTACACAGGATTCGATGGAAAACTAGAAGCCACTCAACTTCAAACAGTCAAGACAGAGAAGAAAACCACCGACCTAGAAAAACGGGTCTCCAACGTCAACGTCAATCAAGAAGCCACCCAAACGGTTTCCACAAACGCTAAGATAGCCAGTCTTCCCGTGAACACAGGAAATGGCGCTTTGGACGCTACCCTTAAGGGGTTTACAGCTACTCAGCTGATTAAGAATGGTGACTTTAGTGATGGGTTGACAGGGTGGGCAGGATATTTAGAGGTAAGCGACGTAAGTGTAACCAATGGTATTCTTAAGTTTATATCTTTAAACATTTCAGGTGGTGTAGGTCAATATATTAGTGGAAATACTATCTTAAATAATAAGTATTACATTAGCGCAGGTGTAAGAAAAGACAGCACAGTAATATCTGCCACTATTCAAGTAGGTCTATTAACCGCAGGACATGGTGCAATAACAAACGCAGTACCATTAACCACAAACATGAGCAGAGTATCAACAATTATAACAAGTACTTTGGCTCATGAACGTGTCATTATTGGTCGCATAGCTACTGATGGTGGTTATATATATGCTGATGACATCCAACTAATCAACCTCACTCAAAGCTTTGGCGCAGGCAATGAGCCTACTAAAGAAGTGTGTGACATCATCTTTGACACCTACTTCAACGGCACTAAGTCTTTCACACCTGGACGGGTCAAGAGTGTTGAGAAGAACTTGATTGATATAGCTAAATACACAAGGATTAGGAGTAACCATGGGAGTTTTTCTGATGGAAAGCTCACACTTACGTACCCAACATCTGGAACTATTGCTTCCATTGTTGACTACTCCGGTAAAGATAATAGCGGAGGTATGCTGCTGACGGGAAATACCACTTACTTTTTAACAGCTAAAGGTGCAGGACAGCTCAGAGCTAAGCATTTACCCACAAATCAGGTTTGGATGAGTTTGACAGATAAGCTTGAGTTTAAAACAACACCAATTGGCGGCACATACGTATTTGAAGTATGGGGTAAAAACCAACCAGTAACTGTTGTATCTGACCTCCAACTAGAACATGGAACAACCGCCACCCCATATGAGCCTTACACAGAAACGCTCAAATACATCGAGCCTGTCAAACTCAACCGTTTACCTAACGGGGTAGCTGATGAGATTACCGCCAATGGGGACTTTGTGCAGAGGGTTGGGGAGTATACGTTGGTTGCTAGTGATATTTACGTTTTAGAACCACGTACAAATGTAGACAGAGTAAGAGTTTCAAACAGCGTACTTGGCAATTTAGATATTTCTGGAGCTACTTTTAATGTTAACGAAGACCCCTTTAAAATGCTTACAAACAGAACGTCTCCAAAAGGGTATACTGCATTTGATTCAGTAGAAAACATATGGCAGCATTGGTTTGAACCGACTTTGTTCAACATCTCATTCCCTAAAGGAATTTACGTAACTCTAGCATCAGCCCAAGCAAACCTAGCAGGCACTAAAATCTACTACCAACTAGCTACACCAATAATCCACCCTAACGTCACAAGTGGTCACCTGATTTCTCAACCTAAAGGCACTGTCTACTTTGAGCAGTTCCAAGCCAACGCAGGGATGTACGCTAATGGCGTGGCAATCACCAACACCGAGCACCCTATCAAAGCATTAGAACGCTTATCCGTAGTGGACTGGATGACAGGTGAGGAACGTGATTTAGACGTATCAAAAGCTATCCTCACAGACACAGCAGTCAAACACCCAGAGTTAGTAGATGGAGATTTAGTGTTCTTCACCTATGAGTTCCTTTCAACTGGACCTAATGGAGCTAAGACCCTCTCTTTCTATGATTCCCGTTACACCATCAAAGACAGTGTGACAGGCGCCTTCTTCAAGTGGAAAATAACGGTTGCCAACGGTGTACCTAAAATAGAAGTGGGGGTGGCATAATGAATGAAATCTTGATAAACAGTATTGCTCAGAGAATCAGCTTAGGCATGATGACCATGGAACAAGTACCACCTGTATATAGGGAAGCGGTGCAGGAACGTCTGGATGTTACAGAAGTGGTTAGTGATCTAAACGAACCAGAAGAAGCGGGAAAAGAAGAATAACCGAAGAACCCAAATGTGAGGCAATTATAAATTGACTATCTTTATAATTATCATTTGTTATAATAAAAATAAAGGGGTTATTTCAAATGATAGATTACAATAAAGAATGTAGTGTGCTTTTCTTTTTTTTAGATAAACAAGGTCAACTTCTAAAGTTTAATTATCAAAGACCGCAACATGTTGACGACAACACTTTAAATATCGAAGCAGAATACAATGCCCAGGACATGATAAAAAAAGAACTACATGGAGCTAAAGAACTTATAGCAATTGGAATAGCTAGAAGTGAAAAACAGCATGATGAGATGTTAGAAGAAATTCATAAAGGATAAAATATTAATATAAACTGAAATAGAAAATTTTTTATTATAACAAGAGCTGCTCATTGAGTGGCTCTTTTAATTTACACAGAAAGGAACCATGCTGAGTAGTGAAAAGTAGTGTCTTCTTATCTTCGTTTTGATATAGTTTAAGTAACGAAGATGGAGGGATATTATGTCAAGTACAGAATATATAGACCAAGTTAATAGGTTAATAAATTTACAAAATAATTATTTAACTATTTTTTTAGGCGTTCTAGCAGTTGTTATTGGTTTTTTTGGGGTTATACAGTGGAAACTTTCAGATAAGCAAATTGAAAGAATCAAAAACGAAGTTGAACTTAAAATAACTGAAAAGTATAAAAAAGAGATAGAAGACTCCTTTCAACAAAGTCACAAAATAATTATAGAATCTCAGAGGGTAGCAGTTTTCACTTCTATTGAATTAATAACGATAACTGATATTAGACTAAAAGGAATACCTAATAAAGTTGCGAATTTATTGAGTACTTTACCAACATTAGAAAATATCTATTCAGAAGAAGCTAGTATACTTTTAGAAACATTAAAGTATTTACTAAAATATAAAGATAAAGTATTGATAGAAGATGAGAAACTAGGAAATTTATTAGGTATAGAGGGGTTGGTAATGTTTATCGAACAAAGGGCCCCAATACTATTTTTAGAGGAAAATAAGTCAATTTTATACCGGTATAAAATTGAGATAATGCAATTAATAGCAGAACATAATTCGATTAATGAAGAGTAGTCCAAATGGGCTACTCTTTAATTCTATCCAGGAAAGGAGACAACCATTGAGTTTAGACATATTATTTGGAAATGTTCAGAGTTTTGCCGCGTTCGTGCTGGCAGTAACCACAATCGGAGGCTCCTTAATGTGGGTTTACCAAAAAACAATCGGCAAAGCAAAGGAGAAACGTATGGAGGAAGAAAGTAAATTGCTTCGAGAAAAAATGGATGAAAGCAATAAACCTTTAATAGAAACATTAAATCGATTAAATAAGTCTATGGATGAGCGTATACGACATGATGACAAATTAGATGACATCGCTGATCAAAACATTGAGTTATTAAAGAAACATAACGATCGGCTAGATGATCACCACGAGCGCTTGGTCGTTCTAGAAGTAAAGAATGATATACGACAAATTAGATATATAGATAGTAGAGAGAGGGTTAAATAATGAAACAAATCAACTGGAAAGTAAGACTTAAAAACAAAAGATTTTTAATGGAGATGGGAGCTTTGATTTTGACTTTATCAGTCAGAATCTTGGCTCTTTTTAATATCAATGTATTACCAGGGATTGAAGAAGAGTTACTTGAAGTCTTGTTAATGGTTTTAACGGTTATGGCTGGTGTGGGAATTATTGAAGATCATACGACTGAAGGGTTAGCTGATAGTAAGCAAGCTTTAGAGTATGACAGACCAAGAGAGGATGAAAAATAATGGAATATATTGACAGACGAAATATAGCCCTTGGAGGTCAACGTAACCAACGAACGATAGAAAGCATCTTTAATATCGGCATTCACTACACAGCTGTACTAGGATTCATTACAGGTCACGAGAACTTCTGGCGTACTGTTCGATTATGGGGAACTGGTGGATATGTCTGGTACATTGACCGAGACGGTAAAATTTACCGAAACTATAATTATGAACGAATTACTCATGGCGCAACTGGATGGAATGCCACAACAGTTCATGTATCTGTTGAAGCACGTAACAAAAATGACTATACGCCTGCTCAGATGGATGCCCTGGAAGAAGTTATAAAAGATATTTTAAATGTTTGTCCAAATACATCTCCTGATCGTATTTTTGGACATTACGAAATGACACCAACGACTGCATGCCCTGGTTGGAATAAAGCGGAACTCAACGATTTGAGAAGAAGGGTTAAAACAAATCAGCCTTTAAGAGGTATGGTGACTAAGACAACAATAATCCAAGTAGTCAGTAAAACGGTGGCTGAGATCGCTCAGGAAGTTATCAATGGCTTGTGGGGTAATGGCGCTGAACGTATGCGAGCTTTGAGTGAAGCAGGGCACGACGCTCAACTTATTCAGCAACATATCAATGATTTGCTTAAACCTGGTACTAAAGAAGAAGTGAAACCTCTTAATGTCATCGCTCAAGAAGTGTTAGATGGCAAATGGGGTAACGGGTTAGAACGATCAGAAAGTCTTAAGAAGGCTGGATATAATCCGGCAGCTGTCCAGTTAAGAGTAAATGAATTGGCAGCTCCACCTAAACCACAACTGAAAGAATTAGATGTCATAGCTAGAGAAGTGATTGAAGGGAAGTGGGGAAGTGGCCAGTATAGATTTGACCGATTGAATAAAGCTGGATATAGTTCTCAGCAAGTGCAGCAGCGCGTC
Source organism: Alkalibacterium sp. f15 (assembly GCF_049389645.1). Taxonomy (GTDB): domain Bacteria; phylum Bacillota; class Bacilli; order Lactobacillales; family Carnobacteriaceae_A; genus Alkalibacterium. The sequence continues at coordinate 81,930 of NZ_CP186540.1, read as the reverse complement.
AATCAAATAGTTGCCGGTCAAAGACCTCAGACTAAATCAATTGAAGTGTTAGCTCAAGAAGTAATAGATGGCAAACATGGAAGTGGAGATGCTAGACGTAAATCTTTAGGATCCCTTTACACTCCCGTTCAAAATCTAGTAAATCAGATGCTGAGAGCGACACCACAAGCCTCCCAAAAGAAGAGCATTGAACAGATGGCACGAGAAGTGATTGCTGCTAAGCATGGTAACGGTCATGTTAATCGCAGAAAATCATTAGGAATTAGCCAAGTGCAATACGAGCAAGTGAAAAAAAGAGTCAATCAATTAGCTAGATAAAGTTAAAGCCCTCGCCTTAATTGGTGGGGGTTTTTTTTGAGATTTTTTTTAAGGTGTATGTTATGATAAAAGTAATAGAACACAGAAATGAGGAATTAGACATGAGTCAATCACAAATAATTTTTTCGGAAGATTTAGAAACTATTCAAAATGGCAAAAACAATATTTTGAAAGTCATAAATCCTATTTTACAATTAAACATTCCTTTTTTACCCACTTCTTATTCTTTTGCTTTAGTGGCTATAACCGATGATGTTAACTTTAACGAACCTCATAGTATTGAAGTTATACTTAAGGATCCATCTTCTAATGTATTATACAGCAGCGGAATACAACAAGTACCACCACTTCCTAATACAGATAATTTAAACTTCAATTTGGTTTTGAAAAACACCGTTTTAAAAAGCGAAGGGGAATACATTGCTTATTTAATAATAGACGAAATTGAGGTACATAAACAAATCTTGAATATCAAAGTTAAATGAATGAGAGGTGGTGAAATTTGTGACTAGTATAAGTTTATTACCTTCTGAAATGTATTCAAATCCCACAATAACTTCTCGAAATATAGAAAATAAGGATAAAAACATTTCAAAAACCGTATTAAAGGATACCTCAACAACAATAATGAATATTACCCTTAAAGAGTTTAAGAATAATGAAACATATAAAATTTTTAAGGCATCGGATATAGCTATTGAGTGGGAAGGAAAAGAAGCCAATTACTTCCAAAGAGAATCAATAGTTAAAAACTATGTGACTAATTATTACAGCGATGAAATTCTTCACGACTTTCTCCACCAACATCTCCAGAAGGAGGATATTATGAATTTAGAAATAGATGGCTCAATTAGGAAATTCGAAAGTTTCGCGTTACGTCTTGGATTTATATTGTCATTTATATTTTTAATATTATCTTTACCAATATTTATAGGATTTCCATCTTTGGTAGGGGTTATTATGAGTCTAGGAATATTTATATTCATTAAATTAAGACAATGGGAAAGAGGGAGTTAAGATATGGGTAGTCCTAATGTAAAAGACGTGCTTGACTCCAAATCTGCGGTAGAGGCTGTAAAATCTTTAAAACCATCTTCAGTATTTTTAGCTTTGATGGTATTTATTCCCCCTTTTTTAATTAGGTTTCTATTTAATGATGTATCAGGATATGAAATTATGGTTTGGATATGGTTTGCTTGTTCAATAATGAGTTTTGTAATAGGATCAATTGCATATTATAAAGACGTAAATTCAGAGTATAAGAAAAGAATGTTGACGTCTGTTGAAGTGTAAGATAAAGCATAGCAGAACGTAAAGAGCAGACTAATAATCTACTCTTTTTTTATTGTCCTTCCAACCGTTCAAACTTCTTCAAAAACCCCGTATCACGCTCAAAATGCCCCTCATATAATTCTTTCGTATCCATATCAACCATTAATATCCAGTCAGTCGTTTCGTCAACCTTCTTCAACGATGCCCAAACTAAAGAAAATTTAAAACCGTCTATCTCCAAAATATCCTCTAAGAACCTAGATCCCATCATTATCACCTCATCCACATTATACGAACGTTTGTTTTGAATAACAAGAGAAGGATGGAAAAAAAGAGCAGAATCTAATCTGCTCTTTTACTCGAGTGGACCCAGGAAACTTTCCAAAACAGATCTCTCACTGAATGTTTCAAATGCCGCTTTTATTTTATTGATTTTTAAAATAGCTTCTTCAGCATTCTTGAAAGTAAAAAGGTTAACATCGTCCCTGATACGAACCATCACTTTGTTATTCTTAATGCTTGCGGTAATGATTATTCCATGTACTTCTTTATGTAATACTTCTCTCCAATCGTCCATGTAACACCTCCCGAATAATAGTATACGCTTTCAAGCGGAAGGATTCCATTAGATTTTTATAATGAAATGACTTATAGCTTTCCTACATTTTGCCATCGGCGCGTAAAATAAAGTATCATCTAATACGGTTCAATATAAACTAGTTGCAGTTTAAAATTCTAATAAAACCTTGATTTAACAACGTTATCTACGTTAGTCTAATCTAGTATTATTTAACAATATGATGCAGTAGTACAAGAAGCCTTTATGGCTGTTCTTAACCTGGATGAAGATTAAACGTTATTAAACCAACAGTATCATTTTTAAACAAATTAAATTGCCTGCCATCCGACTTCAATGTTAGATGGCAGGCAATTTTTGTTATTTATTGAAGATGTTCTTGGAAACGTCTACCGTTTTTTCCTCGCATTTTAAGTGAGAGGAGAATACGTATATTTTGTTGTTCCGATTCGGGCAGGCCAATTCGTTCTTGAAAATTTTTAATTTAATTTAATGAGTTTTTAAATAAAAGGACAATAGTATATGTGAGAGGAAATCAATACCACCTCTATAGGGAATTAGTTGCAGGGCTGGTGTTATTATTTAGAGAATAGGAGGATGTAGAGATATGGATATATTATAATTTGAGAACGGTTTTAATACATACTTTGATTTTCAATAATAAGAGGAGAATACAAGATCGAATAAATTTCACGAAACTTTAGCAGCACAGGAATTACTATACTATGTAAAGGAAGAAATCCTATGAAAAATGATTGGTTTATAGAATTTGTACTCAAACATATAAGAGAACATGGTCCAGAGAGGGAAGTTGTGGTTATATATGAAGACGATAATGGAAAAATTGAAGACTATCAAATTAATTGGTTTTATTCATCAATGGAAGATTTGTACTTAACATATGGTAAAAAAATCAAAACAATGAAGTTGAAAGATTTATTAAATGAACTAGTTTTGTAAGCGTTAGTGTTGTATTTAATCAAGGTTATAGGCGACTTCATTTGTTGTTCTACAATTTTCCATCGTCTATAACTTATCAATATATTTTAAGGCAATACGCTCAAGTATATCGCTTGAGCAATTGTGCAAATCCAAGAAAGCTTCATGGCTGTTTTGAACTTGGATGACGAATGATACAAGAAGAAAAAAATAATTGAGAGACAATAGTTCTTGCTGAGTCAGATTTTTATCTGAATTTTAAGCAGGGCTATTGCCTTTTTTCTGTTCTATGAGTCTATTACTCTTAATAGTCAAAATCAGAGACGATCTGTGCTATAATAAAAGGGAAAAACTAAGAAAGTAGGGATTACAAATAAATGGATAGTGATAATATAAACAGTATAATAATACTGTTGATTTTAGTGTTTTTATCGGGTTATTTTTCTTCTTCTGAAACAGCATTTACATCAGCTAATCGAATCAGATTGAAAAATGAAGCTGAAAAAGGGGATAAACGTTCTGGTAAAACGATGAAGTTAGTAGAAAATTTTGATGCTGTTTTATCTACCATTTTGATAGGTAACAACATTGTAAATATAGCCAGTACTGCCATTGCAACATTATTATTTGTAAGATGGTTTCCGGTTTATGGACCAACAATTGCAACGCTTGTAATGACGATCATCGTATTGATTTTTGGTGAGATCACACCTAAAACTCTTGCTAAAGAAAATCCTGAAGTTTTTGCCAAGGCTTCAACACCATATATTCATTTTTTAATGATTGTATTTAAACCGTTTTTATGGCTTCTTAGAAAATGGAAGATTTTATTGGGCAGAGTTTTTAATTTTGGCGATGAAGATATTATTAGTGAAGATGAATTACTATCTATTGTAGAAGAAGCTGAAAGTGGCGGAAGTATTGAGGATTATGAAAGTCAGTTAGTGAAAGCCGCAATTGAATTTGATGATTTAGAAGTGTCCTCTATCCTGACACCACGAGTTGATGTCGTGAGTTGTGAAATAGATGTAACAGACGAAGAAATAGAAGAGCTGTTTACAGAACATAATTACTCGCGGTTGATCGTTTATGATGAATCGATCGATAACGTTGTAGGGGTTCTCCACGAAAAAGATTTTAACCGGTATCTACGCAAAAATCGTACCGCAGAACAACCGATATCTATACTTTCTGCGGTGAAAGAAGTCATTTTTGTTCCGCCGGTCATGAATTTATCTCGACTACTTAGATTGATGCAGCAAAGTAAAACACATATGGCTATTGTTGCAGATGAGCACGGGGGTACGATCGGTATTGCCACGATGGAAGATGTCCTTGAAGAACTTGTCGGAGAAATATGGGATGAATCTGATATCATCGATGAAGAAGTTGTCGAATTAATAGCGGGTAATCGTTATAAAGTTAAAGGAACGGCTAGTTTGGATAAAATATTTGAATTGTTTGGACTCGCAGGATTCGAAACCTATGTGTCAAATACGGTTAGTGGTTTTGTTATTGAAGAGTTAGGTCAATTTCCACAAGTTGATGATTCTTTCGAATATCATAATATGAAAGTTACTATTACCGCCGTTAGAAACAGACGTGTACTGGAAGTTCAGATAGATTATTTACCAAACGATTTGAAGGAAACGAAGAACACGAAGAATACTAAGTAATGGAGTGAAAGTATTAGGAATGTCTTTACTAACAAATACTAATATAGCAACAGAAGAAATGGCTGAACGCTTATTGGGTTGTCTACTGGTTAAAGAAGCAGATGGAGTCACTACTTCAGGATGGATAGTGGAAACGGAAGCTTATGTTGGGGTTTTAGATGAAGCCAGCCATAGTTATAACGGAAAAAACACACCTCGCATGAAAGCGATGTTTGAACAGGCGGGAACCATCTATATATATAAAATGCACACACACCAGTTATTAAATGTTGTCACAAGAGAACAAGGAGATCCTCAAGCCGTCCTCATACGGGCTATTGAACCGTTTGAAGGGGAAGACATAATGGGTGAGCGACGGCAGAAAAAGGGTGTTGACATTACGAATGGACCAGGGAAATTAACGAAGGCTATGGGAATTACAATGAAGGACTATGGCACATCCGTTCTAAAACCGTCGCTCTATATCGACACCAAGCATAAAAAAATACCTTTAACCGTTGAAAAATCTAAAAGAATTGGTATCCCAAATAAAGGGAAATGGACTGAATCTTTACTGCGCTTTACCGTTAGAGGAAACCCATATCTCTCTAGAAGAGAAGGGGAACTTTCGGTAGATAATGGATGGATCACTGTGTTAGACTAATATGAGGAGGGGTTTGTATGACGAATGACTTATCTGGTTATATAGACAACAAGCTTAAAGAGATGCTCCCAAACTTTAAATGGAAAATTGTTAAAGAGAGCAAAAAGAACCTAATTGAACTTTATATTATGTTTTATGTTAAACCGGAAGAATCTGTTCAAGTACAAGACATGCTTGGGAAAAACAACGAACCAGGCTTAGTTCAATTTGAAGATATTTTATGCTTTTATGATCCGGCTTATGCACATGTCAAACCACAAAATTATCTCGCATCTTTTTCTATGGATAGTCACATTGGCATTGAAAAAGGATATATTGATGCCATACTTAGAATGTTAAACTACACAACAAAAAAAGGTAAAGTAGAGTTGACCGAGTTCTTGAGTGATGATTTTGCTGATTCGTTTTCTTTGAGATGGAGTGATAGTAATTTGAACAATATGATTCAAACATTGAAAGAGACGGGACGTTATAGTGAAGAAAAAGTCCCGATGGCCCTAGATGATGAAAAATCATTTTTAGAAAAATTGAAAAAGGATGAAGCAAATGGCGGAGTGGAAAGAGTTTAGTGTAGCAATCAACAATGAGGCTGCAGAAGCTGTAACGTCCATCTTTACGGAACTGGGTTCATCAGGTGTTTCTATCAGCGATCGTAATGATTTTCTACATCTGCCGATATACGGAACAGATACGCTATGGGAATTAAATGAAGAAGATTTTCCAGAAGATGGAGTGATCATCAAAGGTTACTTCACCGAAAATGATGACTTGGATGCTATACAAGAACAATTAGCCGACAGAGTAAAAGAACTGGAGGATTTCGGGATAGAAATCACGCATCTTGATATCCAGGTAAATGATGTTAAGGAAGAAGAATGGTCAACTGCCTGGAAGAAATATTATTATCCAGTGAATGTGACCCGCTTTTTAACTATTGTGCCTCAATGGGAAACGTATACGAAAAACTTTGCTGACGAACGTATCATCTATTTAGATCCAGGCATGGCTTTTGGAACGGGTACCCATCCGACAACGCAACTATGCATTCAGGCGTTAGAAACAACGCTCTACCCCAAGGCAACAGTATTTGATGTGGGTACGGGTTCAGGTGTCCTTTCAATAGCGAGTGCCTTGTACGGTGCTGGAGAAATCAGAGCCTATGATCTGGACGAAATAGCCGTGACGTCAGCTCGAGATAATATAAAACTGAATCAGCTAGAAAATGATATTGCTGTTAAGGCAAACAATCTATTAACGGATGTCGACGACAAAGCTGATATCATTGTCGCCAATATTTTAACTGAAATCATCTTACCGTTTATTCCAGATGCGTATCGTCATTTAAAAGATAATGGGCTTTTTATCACATCGGGAATTATATTAGAAAAAAAGGATGAGGTAATTCAAGCATTAAAAAAGCAAGGATTTGAGATAATACAAATCAATCAAATGAAAGATTGGATCGCCATCATCGCAAAAAAATGAAAAAGGAAGAGTGATTAAAATGGAAAAATTAGAAAAATATATTGATCATACATTGTTAAAACCGGAAGCTACAGATTCGGATGTACAAAAAGTTTGTTTGGATGCAATGAAATATAACTTTAAATCAGTATGCATCAACCCGGGTTGGGTCAAATACACTGCTGATTTGTTAAAAGGTTCAGGTGTAGAAACATGTACAGTTATTGGATTCCCTTTAGGGGCTAATACATCAAAAGTTAAAGCCTTTGAAGCAGAACAAGCTGTTAAAGAGGGTGCAACTGAAGTCGATATGGTCATCAATATTGGAGCATTAAAAAGCGAAGACTTCGCTTTAGTCTATGATGACATCAAAGCAGTTGTGAGAGCTGTTAATGGAAAAGCGCTAGTTAAAGTTATTATTGAAGCTTGCTTATTAAATGAACATGAAAAAGTAAGAGCCTGTGAAGCGGCTAAAAGAGCCGGTGCTGATTTTGTGAAAACATCTACTGGTTTCTCAACAGGCGGGGCAACACTTGATGATGTAAAATTAATGCGCAAAACTGTTGGCAAAAAAATAGGCGTTAAAGCTTCAGGTGGCGTCCGTACGATTGAAGATGCAAATGCAATGATAGAAGCTGGCGCAACGCGTATTGGTACATCTAATGGTGTAGCAATCGTTGAAGGAAACGAAGCCACAGAAGCATACTGATCAAGTGCACATCAAGATATCTTGAAGTAATCATAAAAAAGCATTATAATTAATAAGAAGAAGTTACCAGCACTCCAATCAGTGCTGGTTTTCTTATCATAAAAGGTCTATTATATACTATGATAACGTCTAAGAATGAAGGTGATGCCCATGCCACAAAATAAAGATTATACACCACAAGAAGTGATTGCGCTTTGTCTGACTTATATGAGTAGCGAACATGTTGGATTTGTAAAGAAAGCCTATGATCTGGCTGACGAGGCCCATAAAGGTCAGATGAGAAAATCTGGAGAAGAATACATCATGCATCCTGTGCAGGTCGCTGGGATTCTAGCAGAGTTGAAAATGGATCCCGTAACTGTCGCGACGGGTTTTTTACATGATGTAATAGAAGACACTGACTACACGTATGCTCAATTAGCTGAGATATTTACTCCGGAAGTTGCAGATCTAGTCGATGGTGTTACCAAATTAGGTAAAATCAAATTCAGGTCAAAAAAAGAACATCAGGCAGAAAATCATCGTAAAATGCTTCTAGCTATGGCTCAAGATGTGCGCGTCATCCTTGTCAAACTTGCTGATAGAGTGCATAACATGCGCACGCTCAAACACCATCGTCCTGAGAAACAACGGGAGATTGCCAAAGAAACATTAGATATCTATGCACCTTTAGCGGATCGTTTGGGTATTAACCGCATGAAGTGGGAATTAGAGGATACATCATTAAGATACCTGAACCCGCAGCAATACTACCGTATCGTGCATCTCATGAATTCTAGAAGAGAAGATCGGGAGAATTACATTGAAGATGCTAAAACAGCTATAGAAGCATCAGTTAAGGAACTGGAAATTGAGGCGCAAATAACAGGAAGACCGAAACATATTTATTCGATATATAAAAAGATGAAAAGTCAGAAAAAACAATTCAGTGAAATTTATGACCTGTTAGCGATCCGAATTATTGTTGGTTCCATCAAAGACTGTTATGCAGTCTTAGGTGCTATTCATACGAGATGGAAACCCATGCCAGGACGCTTTAAAGATTATATCGCTATGCCTAAAGCAAACATGTATCAGTCGCTGCATACCACAGTACTGGGACCGAACGCAACGCCCCTTGAAGTGCAGATCAGAACCATGGAAATGCATGAAATCGCTGAATATGGTGTGGCGGCTCACTGGGCTTATAAAGAAGGCATCAGTAAAAAAATCGATAACGATGAATTAAGTGAACACATTTCCTGGTTCCGAGATATTCTGGAACTGCAAAGTGAATCTAGCGATGCGAGTGACTTTATGGATTCGATCAAACAAGATATTTTCAAAGATAAAGTCTACGTGTTCAGCCCTCAGGGAGACGTTATGGAATTGCCTAGCGGATCCAGTACGTTGGATTTTGCTTACCATGTGCATACTGAAGTAGGCAACAAATCAATGGGAGCGAAAGTGAACGGTAAAATCGTTCCACTTAATTATAAACTCAAAACTGGTGACATCGTTGAAATGTTAACTTCTGCCAACTCATTCGGACCGAGCAGAGATTGGTTGAATTATGTAAACACATCAAAAGCAAAAAACAAAATCAAGCGTTTCTTTAAAACACAAGAAAAAGAAAAAAGTATTGAACGTGGAAAAGATATCCTTGAAAAATTACTGATTGAAATGGACTTTAATCCAAAAGATATTTTGAAAAAAGAAAAAATGAAAAAAGCAGCTGATCGATTTAATTTTCAAAATATCGAAGATTTGTATGCTGGGATTGGATATGGGGAAGTTAAGAGTGCGACTGTCGCAAATCGACTAACCGAGAAAGAACGTAACGAACGAGAAAAAGAAACATATAAATTTGACGAGTCTACACATACCATTGAATTGAAAACTAAAAAAGAACCTGAAAAAATGAGGATAAAGCACGAAGGTGGCGTCGTTATTCAAGGCGCAGATAATCTGCTTATTCGTGTAAGTAAGTGCTGTAACCCAGTACCAGGGGATGAAATCATCGGTTATGTTACCCGCGGACGAGGTGTCTCGATTCACAGAAAAGACTGTCCGAATCTCCGCACCTCAGATGATAACGAAAATCGTTTGATCGACGTGGAATGGGAATCGACTGACGCTAATACAAACAAAGACTATAATGCTGAATTACAAATAGAAGGCTATGACCGGAGTGGCTTTTTAAATGAAATTCTACAAGTGATCAATTCTCAGACCAATAAACTGAGTAATGTCAATGGACGTGTGGATAAAAATGGAACGGCTACAATAAAAGTCACTATTGCTATTCAAAATCTCAAAGAATTAGAACAAATCGTTGATAAAGTTAAAACTGTTCCAGACGTCTATTCAGTGAAACGCATAACGACTTAATATTTAAAGGTTTTAGGAGGATTTTCGTGAGAGCAGTCATACAACGTGCGAAAGAAGCGAATGTAAGAGTCGAAAATGAAATCGTTGGAGAAATAAACCGCGGATTAGTTGTTTTCATTGGTGTGGAAGACGATGATGGAGAAGAAGATATCAATTACCTTGTGCGCAAAATAAGTAATCTGCGCATATTTGAAGATGAAGAAGATAAAATGAATTTATCAGTTAAAGACGTCGACGGGGCTATCTTATCTATTTCACAATTCACTCTGCATGCTGACACTAAAAAGGGTAACCGTCCGAGTTTCGTGGCAGCTGCAAAGCCGGATTACGCAGATAAGGTATACAATCAGTTTAATGAATTATTATCTGAGCAAGGCCTTCGTGTAGAAACTGGAGAATTTGGGAAACATATGGAAATCGATTTTATCAATGATGGTCCAGTGACCATACTCATTGATTCGAAAAACAAATAGGAAAAAGGGTCATCACGAAAAAAATTCGTGATGACCCTTTTTTGATTGATATAATGTCAATGCGGTGAATAATAGTCATTTAAAGCTTGAAATACAGCGTCAGCAACGGATGCCTGATAAGCATGAGTATTAACGACGGTAATATCGTGATCATTGTTAAGATAACCTAGTTCTAACAGTATGGAAGGCTGAGCATTTCGATTTAACACAAAGTAGTTACCGTGCCTCACGCCATTATTGTTTAGATTTACATCTTTAGCAAGATAATGATTGACTGTTTCTGCTAAGGCTTTTTCGTTTTCTGAATAATAGTAGGTCGTCGTTCCTGACATGGAGTTTGCTACTTCTATTGCATCGTAATGCAAACTCACAAAAGCGTCAGCATTAGCTCTGTGTGCATAATAGACGCGGTCGTTTAAAGTAATATGTGTATCGGTATCGCGGGTCAAGATAACATTTGCACCTGCATTTTTCAGGCGATCAGCAAGCAAAAGCGCGGTGCTCAGCGTGATTTCTTTTTCAGTGAAGCCGCTCACGGCAACAGCACCTGGATCATAACCTCCGTGACCCGGATCGATGACGATGGTTGCCTCTGCCAATGATGTCGCATAATGAGAAGGTTCAGTACTTAATGCTATTTCTTCTGCACTAACCGATTCTGTTGTAATGGTTTCGGCAATCCAACTAGCTACGAAACCTTTTGTACCATCAGAAAGTTCTATTTGATACCATTCATTTTCTTCACGGAGCACTTCGAATTCTTCGGCAGTTATTAGTGTAGTTACGATTTCAGCATCAGTTGTGGGTCGCAGTCGAATGTTAGCGGGTGTGCCCCCGACACTGATTTTTAATGAAGTTGTTGAATCCGATGAATCAGTTGAATCAGTTGAATCAGTTGAATCAGTTAGAGTTGCGCTCTCAGCAGGTTGATCTAAAACATCGATCAAATCAGAATGCAACCAGGCTACACGTTGATTAAAGAGGATTTGAACCCATTCATTTTCTCTATATAAGATAGGGAACTCTTCACCGCGTTTAACCGTACCTAAAACATCGGAGTTTGTTGTTGAAAATTGTCTGACATTTACTTCAGAGGATGTGACGCGTCCAAAAAGTTGATTTTCCAGTGAGACTTCTTCATTTTCCACTAACCAGCTTGCGATCCAACCGATTTGATTTGAATCTAGACGAACTTTATACCACTCATTTTCTTCTCCCAATATATTAAGTTGATCTTCTTCCTGGACTTGTGTGAGGATCTCATGTGAAAGACCCGGTCCGTATCTAACGTTTAATGTCGATGCCAGCACGGTTACTTTGTTTTCATTAGCCAAAACTATCATCGATGTCAAGAGGAGAGTGAACAAGAAAATGATCGTGAGCATGAAAAATGAGCGACTATTTTTTTTATGTAAATAAGTTTGATACATTATTATCTCCCCTTGATTTATGGCTTGTCCTTATTATACCGAGAGAGACAGTTTTTTAGCAATAGTAAAGATATATTTTTCCAACATTTTGGGCATTTTCAAGGAATTTACTATGTTGATGGACGGAAACTTTGATAATAGACTTGAAAAAGATGTGTATTGACATCTGGTAGCTACTCTTGTAAACTTATAAGAAGCGAATAGAATAGAATAGTGATCCTGATGTTAGATAAAGTAATTAATGGGTGTTTTATTAAAGAGAAAACCTTCCGGGCTGAAAAAGGTTTACAACGACATTAATGAATGACAATCTAAAAGGAATGATAAGGAAACTTATCACGTGTGAGCGTTAAATCTAAGAGTGAGAGTGAAAACTTTCTAAAATAAGGTGGCACCACGTTATAAGTACGTCCTTTTTCTATGTTAGACATAGAGGAGGGTCTTTTTTTATGGACAAAAATAGTTTTATTTATTACATTTGGAGGTTTAAAAGATGAATTACCAAAAATTAAAAGGCACCGTAGATATTTTGCCCGATGAATCCGAAAAATGGCAAGTTGTAGAACAACAGGCCAGAGCTATTTTGAGTAATTATCAATTCAAAGAAATAAGAACACCGTTATTTGAAAAGTTTGATTTGTTTGCTCGTGGTGTTGGCGAAACAAGCGATATTGTTTCCAAGGAAATGTACGATTTCAAGGACAAAGGAGATCGCCATATCGCCTTAAGACCTGAAGGGACAGCTGGTGTGGTCCGTGCCTATGTCGAAAATAAATTATATGCGCCCGAGTATCACAAACCGATGAAACTTTACTATATAGGCTCCATGTTTAGATATGAGCGTCCGCAAAGTGGCAGACAGCGTCAATTCAATCAGGTGGGTGTTGAAGTTTTTGGGAGCAAGAACCCTGCGGTAGATGTCGAAACGATGGCATTGGCTATGGATTTATTCAAGTCATTTGGTATTGAAGATTTGAAGCTTGTCATTAATTCACTGGGCGACGCTGAATCCAGATTGAAATATCGTGAAGCATTGATCGCTTATCTTGAACCACATTTTGATGAGTTAAGTAACGATTCAAAAGAACGTTTGTATAAGAATCCTCTCCGCGTGCTGGATAGTAAAGACAAGAAAGATAAAGTTTTGGTTGCAGACGCTCCTTCCGTGCTTGATTTCTTGAACGAAAAATCTAAACAGCATTTTGAAGCAGTCAAAGAAATGCTCGAAGACTTATCCATCCCTTATGAAATAGATAAAAACATGGTCAGAGGTTTAGATTACTACAACGACACGATATTTGAAGTTATGACGACGCATCCGAAATTTGGAGCCAATGCGACCATTTGTGCCGGGGGACGATATGACAGTCTGGTCGAAGAAGTGGGTGGACCGGAAACACCGGCATTCGGTTTCGGTTTTGGGATCGAGCGCCTGCTCATTCTTTTAGACTTCATGAACTACAACTATCCAAAAGTAAGTACGATCGATGCCTACGTGGTGACTATTGGAGAAAAAGTCAATAAGGCAGCAACTAAATTAACGCAGTACCTGCGTCAGAACAATTTGTCTGTCGAACGGGAATTTATGAACAGAAAACCCGGCAAACAGTTCAAAACAGCTGACAAGTGGGATGCTGAATTTGTCTTTACGATGGGCGAAGACGAATTAAATGAAAACAGAGTCACAATCAAAGCTCTTAAAAGTGGTCAACAAACGGATATCGATCTGGGTGAGTTATACAGTAACTTTGAAGCGACATTTAAAGAAGTAGAATCAAGACTAATGAAAAAGGGTGAATAAAATGAAACGTACAGAATATTGTGGGAAGATTACCAAAGCATATAAAGAAGAAACAGTCACCGTTACAGGTTGGGTGCAAAAACGACGCGATTTGGGTGGGATGATATTCATTGATCTTAGAGACCGTGAAGGCATTATCCAAGTTGTCTTCAATAGCGATAAAAATCCAGAAGCGTTAGAAATAGCAGAAAAAATTCGTTCTGAATATGTGATTGCTGTCGAAGGAAAGGTCGTTCTTAGACAAGCAGGTCAGGTAAATACAGAAATAGCTACAGGTGAAATAGAGATTATAGCTGATAAAGTAGAAATCTTAAACGAAGCGAAAACACCCGCGTTTGAAATATCCGATACGGCGCCAGTTTCCGATGACTTACGTCTGAAATATCGTTATTTGGATTTAAGAAGACCCAAAATGCAGGAAAACATGAAACTGCGTCATCAGGTAAAAAAAGTGTTTAGAGATTTTCTGGATGATGAAGGATTTTTAGATATCGAAACGCCTTATTTAACTAAATCGACACCAGAAGGCGCGAGAGACTATCTTGTTCCATCACGAGTAACGCAAGGAAAATTCTTTGCGCTACCGCAATCCCCACAATTGTTTAAACAATTGCTCATGAGTTCCGGATATGACCGCTATTATCAAATCGTTCGTTGTTTTAGAGATGAAGATTTAAGAGGTGACCGTCAGCCGGAATTTACGCAAGTAGATATTGAAACGAGTTTTATAGACAAAGAAGAGATCCAGAAAACGATTGAAAAATTACTTGTCCGCTTAATAGAAGAAGTTAAAGGCGTCACTCTGGAAGTACCTTTTCCACGTCTGACATTCAAAGAAGCGATGGAACGATTCGGCAGCGACAAGCCAGATCTTAGATTCGGGATGGAACTTGTCGATTTAAATGATGTGGCGAAAGAGTCTGCCTTCAAAGTGTTCTCATCAGCTGTAGAGAGCGGTGGCATGGTCAAAGGTTTGACTGTCAAGGGCGCAGCTCAGCGCTTTTCTCGCAAGAACATTGATGCCTTGGAAAGTATTGCTAAAATATATGGAGCTAAAGGTTTAGCCTGGATGAAAGTGACGGATGAAGGCTTAACGGGTCCAATCGCTAGATTCTTTAGTGATGAAACAGATCAAAATGTTCTTGTGGACGCGATGGATGCTGAAAGCGGCGACTTACTTTTATTTGTAGCTGATAAAGCTAAAATCGTCTATGATGCACTGGGTGCTTTGAGAAGTCACTTGGGGAAAGAATTGAGCCTTATAGATGAGTCACAGATAGCTTTTGCCTGGATCGTAGAATGGCCGTTGTTAGAATATGACGAAGAAGAAGGACGTTACAACGCTGCGCACCACCCATTCACCAGACCAGTAGAAGAAGATATTGATAAATTAGCAACTGAGCCTGAGAACGTCATGGCAGATGCCTATGATATTGTATTAAATGGTTATGAAATTGGCGGCGGATCTATGCGTATTCATAAGAGAGAGTTACAAGAAGATATGTTTTCTGCACTAGGTTTTACGAAAGAAGAGGCAAAAAATCAGTTTGGCTTCCTGCTTGATGCACTAGAATACGGGTTTCCACCTCATGGCGGGATTGCATTTGGTTTAGACCGCATAGTCATGATCCTTGCCAATGAAAATAACATCAGAGAAGTTATTGCCTTTCCAAAAAATGGAAGAGCTATAGATCCGTTGACAGATGCGCCATCTCTAGTTTCTAATGGTCAATTAGATGAGCTGGGATTAGCATTAAAAGAAAGTAAGCAAACGGAGGAAAAATAATGGTTTTATTAGGTTCGCATGTATCGATGAAAGGGAAAGAAATGTTGCTCGGAGCAGCCGAAGATGCTGTTGATTATGGTTCTTCAACATTTATGATTTATACGGGCGCACCCCAAAATACCCGCAGAAAAGAAATTGAAGAAATGAATATTGAAGCAGGACAAGCGTGTATGAAAGCGAACGGTATAAATGTTGCGGACATCGTTGTGCACGCCCCTTATATCATAAACTTAGGGAACACGATAAAGAAACAGAACTATGGCTTCGCCGTTCAATTTATGAAAGAAGAAATCAAACGTGCGGAAGCTTTAGGGGCAACACAAATGACCATGCATCCGGGGGCACATGTGGGTGCAGGTGCAGAGTTAGCCATTGAACAGATTGCTCAAGGTTTAAATGAGATTTTACACGAAGATCAAACCCTTCAGATCGCTTTGGAGACCATGGCGGGAAAAGGGACGGAAATAGGACGTTCTTTTGAAGAATTAGCGCAGATCATTGATAAAGTGAAACTGAAAGATAAAATATCTGTGACCTTGGATACCTGCCACATACATGATGCAGGTTATGATGTTAAAAATGATTTCGACGGTGTTTTAGCTGAATTCGACCGAATCATAGGGTTGGATATGCTAAAAGTCATCCATGTCAATGATTCGAAGAATATACAAGGAGCAGGAAAAGACAGACATGCCAATATTGGGTTCGGTGAAATTGGCTTTGACGCACTGAACTATGTTGTTCATCACGAGAAACTGTCGCACTTGCCTAAAATACTAGAAACACCCTTTGTGGGGGAAGACAAGAAAAATAAGAAAGCACCATACAAGCATGAGATTGTGATGTTGAAAGAAAAAACATTCAACCCGCAATTATTGGAAGACATTTTAAATAGTTAAGACGGTAAAAAGGAATCTGTTCGCTTACAGGTTCCTTTTTGTTATACTGAAATCAACTAAAAATACAAATTTGGGGTGAGTGATATGATCGACGGATTGTCTAGTCAGACCATTAAAGCGATCGATACCTTCACCATCGATACTATTGGTATTCCTTCGATGGTGTTGATGGAAAGGGCAGCCTTGGCAGTTGCCGAAAAGATCCTGGCGGATGAAACGGATGAAATGACATCATATGTAATCGTTTGTGGGACGGGAAATAACGGTGCAGATGGTTTAGCGATCGGGCGCCTTCTGTTTCAGGCTGGTAAGAAAGTTACTCTCTACATTGTGGGTGATACACAACGCGCTTCAAAAGAATTTAAGCAGCAACTAAAAATCATCAGGAATCTGAATTTAGATATTAAAACCTTTGATGAAGTAGCCACAGATTTTGAAGGCGACGTGGTCATCGATGCATTATTTGGTATCGGCTTAGATAGAAACGTGGAAGGATTATATAAACAAGCTATAACTAGCATCAAGGCATCTAAAGGCAAAATTATTGCACTTGATGTGCCTTCCGGCCTCTCTGCCAATACCGGCCAAGTGTTAGGGCTCGCTGTAGAAGCTGAAGAAACATATACAATAGGATTTATGAAAAAAGGCTTTGGGCATAAAGATTCAAAGTCATATACAGGCACTATCACTGTTCTAGATATAGGTTATCCAGCACCTAATTTTTTCGAAGATATCATAAAGAAGGAGCAAACCAATGGCGAATCGTTTTGATTTTCAGGGATTGAAGGCTAAAGCACCTTATTTTGAAGGTTGGTATGTGAAAACTTCAGATGCTAAACAAAACTTTAGCTTGGCGCTTATACCTGGCATAGCATTGTTCGATGAAGAAGAATCATTTGTCCAGTACAATCTGTTTTATAAAGGGAAAAGTTTAAGCGGAAAAATTACCTTTCCGCTTGAAGCGTTTGAGGTTGTGGCAGCGCCTTACTCCATACTTATGCCGTTATTTGTCTTAAGCGAAACAGGTGTGAAGGCCCATTTAGTGGATGATGACACTGACATACTGATTGATTTAGAATTCGGAGACTTTTTGAGGTTGAAACAGGACAGGTATTCACCAAGCATTATGGGACCTTTTGAATACATTAAGATGCCCTGTTCACATGACGTGGTCAGCATGCGTCATGATGTAAAAGGGACTGTCGTTATCGACGGAGAGACTGTGAAAATAGATGAGGGAACAGGGTATATTGAAAAAGACCGTGGCTCTACTTTTCCCAGCCAGTATGTATGGGCTCAGTCCAATCAATTCAAAGAAAATGATAAGAGTTCATTATTTTTATCGGTGGCAGACATCGATTTGAAAATCAATCATTTCACGGGAACCATTGCTGTCTTTCATGACGGAGCCACTGAACACCGATTCGCGACCTATTTAGGCTCAAAAGCAGAAGTCATAGTCAATGATGATCAACTTGGCTATACGGTCAAACTAACTGGCCAAAACAAATCTTTAATTGTAGAGGTAAGCTTGCTAAATGGTAACGATTTAATTGCACCCATGGATGATGAGATGGATTACACAATAAAAGAAACGGTAAAAGCTGATATAACTCTTACTTTTAAAGAAAAAAACAAAAATCCTCTTCATTTATCATCTGAGCATGGTGCAGCAGAAAGAGTTAACTGGAAATAAACAAAAAAGAAGCTGATTTTATCAGCTTCTTTTTTGAAAGGGAAAATTATTTACATAGAAGAAGTTATCGGAAGAGAATTACAAATTAAACTTTTTAACTTACCGGTATTTCTTTAAGGTATTTAGTCGGTGTTTTGCCCGTTATTTTTTTGAAAACCTTTGTGAAATACGAATGACTATTAAACCCAGCTAGATTTGCTACTTCACTCATTTGGTAATCACCTAAGTGGAAGTAGTATTTTGCAAGATAAACTCGCTGTTGGTTGACGTATCCAATAAAGGTGTTGCCCGTTTCTTGTTTAAACTTACGTGCCAGATGCACAGGATGCATACCATAAATCGAAGCAATATTGGTTAGGGTCAATTCATTGGTTAGATTGTCTGTGATATAGGTAACGATTTCTTTCATCACTGATGAGTAGTCAGACGTGGAGAATTCAGCTACAACATGACAATATTCTCTGAAAAGTTCAAAGTAAACGTGTTCAATTAAATGATTCAAAGACTGTGTATCTTTAATGATCATGGAATAACGTTCGAAGATCAAATGAAGATAAAGTGGCAAGACGCCACCATTTTTAGCAGCTATACGTGCATATGTGTTCACAGTCATTAAATGGTTTTTGAATGCGTCGATTAATTCACAATCACTATCGTTTTCCATATAATTAAATACTCGGTCAATGTTGATCAGTTCTAGTGTTGCTTCCAACTTTTCTTCATTCCCCGAACTGATGGCCTCGGCCAGTTGATCCTGCATGAGATAGCGATAATCCATGGACTCATCTGTCAATTCCTTTAATTTACTTAAACGTTCTTCCATTAGCTTTTCTTTCTCCTCTTGATTCTTCATAGTGCATAACCCTTCCTAACCATCTTTTATAGATAACACTTCATATGTTAAATATACCATAATAAAAAAAAAAATAAACATATAAGCACAAAAAACAAGTTAATCAAGTAACAATTCCACCCTCTATGTAACACATTTTCCGATTCGCAAAAAGTATAATAGTAAATATATAATCTCAGTTAAATGCAAAAACTGCTAATAAAAGATGAATAATCTGCTTTTTATTCATTTCTACAACTGATTATCATATGCGAATCGTTTCTTTTTACATGCGGATTATCTAATGATACCATTAGAAATAGACAAGTGAACAAAATATGACAGTATTGACAGGAAGGATGAAGATATGGATCGCCATATATTAGGAACATTTAAAAATGAGAGGGAAGCTGTTTTACAAGTTGAAACCCTACTCAATGAAGAGGGCTATAAGGCTAGTGAGCTGATGCTTTTAATGGCTAAAACCAATCAAAATGATGTGAAAATTGAATCATTAAAAAATGTGAAAGTTAATAAGGTGGAATTAGAAGACGAAAGTATTTGGGATAAAGTTAAAGAGGCATTCTCGTTTGGATCTTATGACAGTGACGAAAATAATTCGACACTAGAAAAGTATGGTGTTCCTCATGATCGATCTGATCATTACATGGATGCGTTGAAAGATGGAGAAATTGTGCTTCTGGCTGATACCGATGCACCTAAGCAAGGTGATTTATCCGAGGTAAATGAAGACATCATTGTAAACGAGGAGAGAGAAAAGATTATGACAGAAAAACAAAACAATCCTATAAATGAAGTGAATTCAGAAGAATCAGAAGCTATCGTAGATAAAAAACCAAGTGATGTAGATACATCTGAGAATAAGGATTTAAATGAATCCGTAGACCCAAGTCAAGTTAATCAGACACGTTCGGATGCAGATAGCGAGAGTAAAGATTTTGGTAATAATGAAGAGACACAAGGAACAGAATCGGAAGAGAAACCAGACTTGACAGGAGAAGAGGACACAATTGAAACTGAAGGGTCTGATCACGGATACGGCAATACTATTGCTAAAGGGGTCGTTAAACCTAAAGCAGTTAGCCCTTTGAATACTGATGAAAAAAGCGAGAGAAATCCACAAGATAACACGGAAGCACCAGAGTCTGAAGCGAATTATTCTGAGGAACTCGAAGAACAGGGTAAAAAATCACTCGACGATAACAAGTAACAATTGGATAAAGAAAATATAAAATAATCAGATGTAAAAAGGTGCCTGCATAATTATATCAGGCACCTTTTTACGTCCAGATTCATTAAAAAATACACGTATAAATGGTATACTAGTAACTGAAGGATAAGAGGTGCAAAAAAATGACTAAACGAAAAGAATCATCACTACCCAACCTGGTAGAATTAGGCTCTAACAAACAAGAAAAGAAAACAATAGATAAGAAGAATATAACCCTGGAAGATGTAAAACAGATGACTGAAAAAACAGATTCTGATTCATCTACAGAGCCTGAATTTGTTATTACTAAAGTACAGACTCAGAAAGCGAAAAATAGGTTCAATGTCTATGTTAACGATGAGTACGCTTTTGCAGTGGATGACTCGTTATTAATAAAATATCGACTTGTAAAAGGAAAAGAACTTGATGAAGAGACCATTGAAGAATTAAAAGTAAAAGGTGAGATGGGCAAAGCTTATCAAGCGGCGCTGCATCATCTGAATTTTAAAATGCGTACCGAAAAAGAAATCAGAGAGTATTTAGCCAAGAAAGAATATGAACAAATCGACGGAGTTATAGAACAATTAAAAGAACAAGGATTAATCGATGAGAAAGCATATGCTAAGAGTTTTGTACGAACGAATTTTCAACTTAAAACCGAAGGACCCAAAAAAATTGAGCGGTCACTTTATGCTAAAGGACTGACTCCAGATGAAATAGCCTATGGCTTAGTTGAGTATTCAGATGAAGATCAGCTTGAAAATGCAAAAAAATTAACTGAAAAAACGTTAAACAGACAACACGATAAATCGAATCGGGAAATAGAACGAAAAATAAGAGAACAATTAATGGTCAAAGGGTTCGACCGAGAGATTATTTCACAAGTACTGGAAGACATGACTTTAGAACAACCTGCAGAAGATGAGTATGATGCGCTGGTCAAGCAGGGGGACAAAGCCTTTCAACGTTATTCGCGAAAAGGTGATAAATATCAAGCAAAACAAAAGACCAAAACCTTTCTCTATTCGAAAGGATACCCCTTTAGTTTAATCGACCAATTTTTATCAGAAAAAGAGGGAGATCAGTGAGCGAGACGGATATGCTGGAAGAGAACAAGATAACAATGTGGTCAGAAGAAAAGATTCATGATTTTCGTGCAACCTTGTTACAGTGGTATGATGAAAATAAACGGGATTTACCCTGGCGACAAACAGATGACCCCTACTATATATGGGTGTCTGAGATTATGCTACAACAGACACAAGTTGATACAGTTATTCCTTATTATGAGAGATTTATTGAAACATTACCTACTATTGAGGCTTTAGCTTATGCCCCAGAAGCGATACTGCTAAAACTTTGGGAAGGATTAGGTTATTATTCCAGAGTAAGAAACATGAAAGTAGCTGCAATTCAAATCATGGAACTCCACGATGGAGAGTTTCCGACGTCTCACAAAGAAGTGTTGAATTTAAAAGGCATCGGACCCTATACAGCAGGAGCAGTGACCAGTATAGCCTTTAATCAAGTATATCCCGCGGTGGATGGGAACGTCATGCGTGTATTGAGCAGGTTATTTGAAATCGATTTGGATATCAGCAAAGCTTCAACGCGGAAAGTCTTTGAAGAGATGATCAGACGGTTGATCGATCCTGATAGACCTGGCGATTTTAATCAAGCCTTGATGGATTTGGGAGCAACCATTTGTACACCTAAAAATTATTCTCCGGAAAAAAGTCCAGTCAGAGATTTTAATGCTTCATACGTAAATGAGACCTGGGCAAACTACCCGGTTAAAAAGAAGAAAATAAAAGTAAAAGAGCAGACATTCTTTACTATCGTCATCAAAAATGAAAAGAATGAATACCTTTTTCGAAAACGTTCCTCTAAAGGAGTCTTGGCGGGCATGCTAACTCCTATCATGCTAAATCGAGATGACTTAAAAGATAGTGAATGGAAGGCCTTTAATCAAGAGGAATTCAATCAGCATCGTTCTAGCCAGGAAATTGAAGAAATGTTAAGGGAGAATTATGAATTGATTGTTTCCTTAAATGATCAGCCTAAAGGTATCCTCACTCATGTATTCTCGCATTTGAAATGGGAAATGATTGTTTTCGAAGCAGACTTAATTGCTGATCAGTCTCATTCTGCAGAACTAAAATGGATTCATCCCAATCGATTCGAAGAGGAAATGTTCCCAATGCCAACACAGAAAGTAAACAATCTAATCAAAACGTTAACTCTATTTTAAACGTAGGCAATTAAATATTCTGATTCATTATTATATCACCCCTAGTTTATGATATAATAACGAGTGAGATTGAAGAAAGCAGCGATACATTGTTAAAATAGACTAGAAAGTTGGTAATCAGATGACATTTCCTAAAGAGGGAGATTTCATCACAATCAAAAGTTATAAACATGATGGAAGTCTACACCGGACGTGGCGTGACACAATGGTGTTAAAAACAACTGAAAATGCGCTGATCGGTTGTAATGATCATACACTAGTCATAGAATCAGATGGTAGAAGGTGGAAAACACGTGAGCCGGCATTAGTTTATTTTCATAAACATTATTGGTTTAATATCGTCACAATGATTCGTCAAAAAGGGACGTCTTATTATTGTAATATGGCTTCGCCTTTTCTGATCGATGAAGAAGGTGCGAAATATATTGACTATGATTTAGATGTTAAAGTCTTTCCCGATGGAGAAAAACGCTTGTTAGATGTAGACGAGTATGAGGAACACGGTAAAAAGTGGGAGTATCCAGATGAGATAGACTTAATACTAAAAGAACACATCAAAATATTAGTTGATTGGATCAATGAAGAAAAAGGCCCTTTTTCAGAAGGCTACGTCGATCTTTGGTATGACCGTTATAAACAATTAACTGGTAAAAACTGATTGTGATGAGAAACAGTAGTTAGACAGAAATGTCTTCTACTGTTTTCCTTATCTCTCGTTTTTTTAAGTAATCATATTTTACATAGAGAGGATCAAGAGATGTGAAAAAAAGTTTTATATTAATCCCTTTATTACTTATTGCAACAATAGTTACGATTGTTTTTGGACAAAGATATTCTGCAAGGCAACGAGAAGAAATGGATGGAAATCTTGTTTCTTTTGCTGAAGATCATGAGGGTGTAAGTGAAGAAACATTGGAAACTGGAAATGATGCAGAAGAAGATGGAGCCTCCTCCCATAAAAATTTGGAATATTATGAAGAACATAGTGAGTCTCTTACTTTATATGAGTTTTTAGATTTCTTGTCCTTGAAAAACGGTGAAGTATCATTGGCTTATTATGGCGATATCGATTCGGAAGAGGCATGGGTAAATGAGTTGAATACGATGATTGCTGATTCTATAAGTGGTGATTTTAATGTTATGAATCATACATATCCAGAATATGATTCTTATGAATTATACATACAACAAACTACACAAGCAGTAATAAAGGACAGTCCGGACGTAATCATTTATGGGATGCCTGCGCTACCTGATAAAATAAGAGATATAGGACTGGCGGAAACAGAAGAATTCATGAGTTATGTTTTGGATAGCCTCTTGATACAAGAGAAAACCGAACTCTTATTACTTGATCCATATCCCGTTCCAAACGAAATAAATCAATTCAACTCTCGCTCTCTTGACTATCAAAGTTATTTAGGCAGAATGCAATCTCTTGCTGAAGAAAAAGACATTACTGTCTTACCTTTACATTCTGCATTTCTAAATGAAGCATCGGAAAATTCTCTTGCAGCATATTTCGATGATAACGACGATTTGAATGACGAAGGCACGCATCAAATTGTGACCATACTAGATACCTTTTTCAATGAAGAGTTATAACAACAAAAAAGACAAGCTGCTCATTGTATGAGCAGCTTGTCTTTTTTAGTGTAATGACCGTACTTTAGAATAATTATCCTGGTGATTTGTTTTGAAACTACTGACTAACTTGTTAAGATGTTGTAATTGTTCCTCATATTCCAAAACAGCCGACATGAGGTGAATCACGGTATTACTTTGACCATAATCATTTTCTAGATAGGATTCTAAACTTGCCTCAGTAAAGAATGAGCGCATAAACGTTTTTCTCAAATCAGACTTGTAGGCGATAAAGTTAACTTCTTCAGGTAACACACGTCCATTCCATTTTAGTATGATTTGTTCGTGAGCAGACATGAGCGTCTCAAGTCTTTCTCGCAATAGTATCCGAAGTTTATCCGGGAAATGATTATAGACATGTTCAGATTCATGTAATGTTCGAACCAGGAAATAAGCCGATTCAGTCGTACGAATAAATTGACGATAAATGACTAACAACCTCTTGAAAGACAGTTCCTTTTTTTGACCAAAAGGATGCCATTCTCCATCCAGGAGAAAACTGTGCAGACGCTTCATTTCTTTTATAGATTGTTCGATGGATTCTAAATCAATTCGCATAAGTGAATACTGACTATTTTTTCTTAAATTAACTCGTATAAATCTCGTTAAATCATCGGTTACCTGATTAGTTGTGTGAAAAAGTTTTTCCTCGTAATTTGGAGGTAAGATCAGTTGGTTAACTAAAAAGGCAACCACTACACCTATAAACGTAGCTAAAACTCTTATCACAGCATTAGATAGAATATCTCCATCCGTGGACAACATAATGATGAT
Source organism: Alkalibacterium sp. f15 (assembly GCF_049389645.1). GTDB lineage: Bacteria > Bacillota > Bacilli > Lactobacillales > Carnobacteriaceae_A > Alkalibacterium. Next base: position 57,145 of record NZ_CP186540.1, on the reverse strand, counting down.
TAATGTCATAGTTGACAAACCGATCACATTATTTAACTTGATTTGATGTAACAGTGAAATAAGGATCGCAGTCGCAAAACTGATGATAACAAACGAAGTGCCAAAACCAGTAGCCATAATGACTGCAACAAGTCCACCAATCGAGTTTGCCACAAGACGGTCTCTTAATGTAGCATAAGATTTTTTTACAGAGGGTTGCATAGAAGCAACCACCGATATGCCTGCTAGAGAAGCAGCTTCATCCATGCCTACTAAAGAGGGGATAGATAAAGCCAGAAATACAGCAATACTTGTTTTAAAAGTTCTTGCTCCGATTTTCATAAAGTAAAGTCACAACTTTCCAAGTTTATTTTATAGTTTTCATTATACTACAAATAACCTTAATTGTTTAAAGGAAATTTAAACTTAACACTTTATCAAAAATAGGTCAACAACGCACATTTTCTTGCAAATATCGTATGGAAACTGTATCATTTAGGTAACTACAAGTAAATGATAAAGGATTGATAGAGATGAGTTATTTAGTTGACCAATCCATTGAACGGTTAAAATATAATAATGTACGGATTACCCCGCAACGACATGCTATTTTAGAATATTTGATAGATCAGGACAGTCATCCAACAGCTGATGAAATATATAAAGCGTTAGAAGAAGATTTTCCGAGTATGAGTGTGGCAACAGTGTACAACAACTTACGTTTATTTACCGAAATGGGTTTAGTTAAAGAAATGATGTTTGGTGATAATTCGAGCCGTTTTGATTTTGCATCGACTGAGCATTACCATGCGATTTGTACAAGATGCGGTAAAATTGAAGATATTTATTATCCGGGACTGGATGACGTTGAAGTCGTTGCCAGCAACCTGACTGGCTATGAGGTCAATTCTCACCGTTTAGAAATATATGGACTGTGTCCCAATTGTCAGAAAGAACGAACGTCCTAAAGAAGAAGGTGTTTTTTTTGAAAAACATACTCATTTTGGTTAACCCGTCTTCAGGAAAAAAGAACAGTGGTGATGTTGCCCAAATTGCTGAGGAAACCTTTATGGCAAGAGGGTGGCACTGTGTGACTAGAATAACAAAACAAAAAAGTGATATTGGCAAGTACACTACTGAAGCGTGTGCTGAGAAAATCGATCATCTAATTATTATGGGTGGAGATGGAACAGTGAGTGAAGCGTTAAACGCTTTAAACGGCCTATCATATCGACCAATAATCGGTATTTTACCTACCGGAACAGCTAATAACATTGCGATCGGATGGGGAATGTCGACGGATATCTATAAAGCAATTGATCAGTTGGTCTATGCTAATCAAGAAAAGTGTGATGTTGGAGAAGTGAACGGTCATTTATTTTTAAGCAGCTTATCTTCTGGAACCTTGCCTGAAACAGTGTGGGAAGTTTCAGAAGAAATGAAAAAAGCTTACGGTCCAATGGCATACTTTCTGGAAGGAATAAAGTCTCTCAAAGATGAAAAACCTTACCACTTTGAGTTAACACTAGATGGTAAAAAGTTTGAAAAAGAGAGTACTCTGCTTCTTATAGGTGTTTCACATAGTGTTTTTGGAATTCCCCGTTTTTTCTCAGAGGCAAATAAAAATGATGGAAAACTTCACCTTTTATCTCTGGATCAAACAACATTAGGTGATAAGATGATTATTCTTTCAAAATTGATTAGAAACAATGAGGAAACTGGAACAATGCCGTCATCAGTTACGATTGTTTCATTTGAAGAAGCGACAATCGACTTAATAGATGATACGGCTCATGTTGCGCTTGATGGTGAAAAGGGTCCTGATTTTCCGCTAAACATCAATGTCAGATCAGGTTATTTAACTGTTTTGATTCCTGAAAAAGCAGATAAAGGCTTTCTCTTCAATAAAGAAGCTTAATCGTGGGAAATGTAGGTTAACCTGAAAAGATTTAAATGAAAAGATTTTTTGATTGATAAAGCGTTGACAGATACTACAAGCCATGTTATGATTTAAAGGTTGATGAAGAAAAAAATTATCCGCAATAGCTCAGTTGGTAGAGCGCGTGACTGTTAATCACGATGTCGCAGGTTCGAGCCCTGCTTGTGGAGTATCTTAATGGAGAATTGTCCGAGTGGCTTAAGGAGCACGCTTGGAAAGCGTGTATACGGTTTTCCGTATCGAGGGTTCGAATCCCTCATTCTCCTTTTTTTTTTGTTTTAGGCCCCTTGGTCAAGCGGTTAAGACACTGCCCTTTCACGGCGGTAACACGGGTTCGAATCCCGTAGGGGTCATCGTAGTACTTTGGCGCAGTAGCTCAGTTGGTAGAGCAACGGATTGAAGCTCCGTGTGTCGGCAGTTCGACTCTGTCCTGCGCCATTCAACTTAATATGCTGGAGGGATAGCGAAGTGGTCAAACGCAGCGGACTGTAAATCCGTTCCTTCGGGTTCGTAGGTTCAAATCCTACTCCCTCCATTAAATAGGGGTATAGTTTAACGGTAAAACTATGGTCTCCAAAACCATCAATGTGGGTTCGATTCCTACTACCCCTGTTTCAGTAAATTGTTAAATTAATATTTATGGTACACTATTTATTGGAAATAATAATATGGCGATTGTGGCGAAGTGGTTAACGCACCGGGTTGTGGTCTCGGCATTCGTGGGTTCGATTCCCATCAGTCGCCCTTAGATGGGCTATCGCCAAGCGGTAAGGCAGCGGGTTTTGATCCCGTCATTCCTAGGTTCGAATCCTAGTAGCCCAGTAATACAAAAACTCAATGCATCTGCATTGAGTTTTCTTTTTATAATGACTTAATAAGAAAGAGTGCGTAAAAATGACAGAAAAAACCGGGAAATTTTTTATTATAATGGGGATTCTTATTTTTTTCTTATCTTTATACGTTGTTTTTAAAGATCCTTTCATAGGTGGAATAAGTCTTGTTATAGGTCTATGGAATATTTTTATAGGTTATCGTATGTCTAAAGGTAAAACGTTCTTTAAATCTAAAGATGAATAAGTAAATAAAAAAGGAAGAGATGAGCGCTAGAGGCGCTTATCTCTTCCTTTTTTATTTAGCTTTTATTCGTCATCGTCATCTGAATCGTCGTCATCATCGTTAGCAGGGGGAGTACCGTTACCAGAATTCCCATTCTGGTCTGATTCCTCATCCTCGTCTTCGTTATTCTGATTGTTTTGACCATTATCATCTTCTTCGGGTTCTTCTTCAGGTTCTTCATCATCTTCAGGTTCATCTTCGGGTTCTTCTTCAGGTTCTTCATCATCTTCAGGTTCATCTTCGGGTTCTTCCTCAGGTTCTTCATCATCATCTTCAGGTTCATCTTCGGGTTCTTCCTCAGGTTCTTCTTCATCATCTTCAGGTTCATCTTCCTCACGTGCTGGAATGGTGATATTAGTTGAAGTTTCTGGACCTGTTGTACCATAAGCTGAAACGGATAAAGTGATAGTTAAGTTTCCTTCAGGCGGTTCAGTCACGGAATACTCGGTGTCGCTTAACGTTGTTGTTTCACCACCGATAGAGAGGTTATAGGTAACGTTTTCGTCTTCATTTTCTAATGTGTAGTCATCCCAAGTGACGGACAACTCATCAGAATCTTCATCGTAATCAGCAGAGAGACCAGTTGGTGCGTCTAATTCTTCACCATAACTGAGTGATTCTTCTGTTGGTTCAGTTCCCGAAACAAATAATTCAGTAATACGCGCACTATCCGGTGTGTTTGGCCCAGGTAATTGCGCTGGATCAGTACCATCTTCAACAGTTACTTCTTTAACAGATGAAGGCATTTGCCAATCGCTGTTATCTACACCTTCAGAAACATACTGCATCACTTCTCTGTATATATGACGGGGGAGCAATCGTGAGCCATCATCAAATGATAAATAACCATCATTATTATTATCATATCCCGTCCAGACAGATAAAGAATAGGTTGATGAATAACCGACAAACCATGAGTCTGGCACAGCATCTGATGGATAACCTAATTCTGTTAATCTCTCTTCAGTGAAGTTGGTCGTACCTGTTTTACCAGCATGAGATAAATTGGAAATACCTAAAGTATTGTTATTGTTAGCCACAACATCTTTAAGCATATCGGTAATCATGTAAGCAGTGTAATCAGACATTGCTTGATTTGTTTCCGGGGATAAATCTATTTCTTGTCCATCTTGTGTGGTTACTTTAGAAACAGTATACGGTTCAGTGTAATTTCCGCCGTTTGCAAACGAAGCATAAGAGGCAGCCATTTGTAACGGAGTCATCACACCATTGATTGCATTTTGCGGAACCAATACGCCCTCATTGGACATCGGTTCGATATTAACACCTAAATTAGTAACAAATTCTTCGACTTGACTAGTCTCTAAATCTTCATTGAAAACTTTAGCTGTCGGGATATTGCGTGAGTCTACAAGTGCTTCGCGTAGACTTATTTGACCTCTATACTGGCCATCATAGTTTCTAAGGGGTGTGCCATCAGGATAAGTATATTCTTCGTCCTCAATTTGTTGATAAGTTGAGTATTGTAGATGCTCAATAGCAGGTCCGTATGTCGTTAAAGGTTTAATAGTAGACCCTGTACTTTTCTGTTGGGTTGCACGGTTCTGTCCTCTTAGGACTTCTGTATTTCGACCGCCGCCAATCGCTCTCAGTTTACCTGATTCAGCTTCTACAAGGGTTACTGCAGCCTGTACATCCTCATTAATATAGTCGACATACTCATCTGAATTCAAGACATCAAAAACTCGCTGCTGAGCTTCCATATCAATATTAGTTTCAATCGTTAAGCCTGCCGTAGCAGGATCGATCTCGGTTTTTTCTCTCACTTCATCAATTACGAGTTGCACATAAGCATCGGTCACAAGTGCGTTATTATCAGCACTACTTAGCTCAACTAATCCTTCTTCGATAGGAAGGGCCTTAGCTGCCTCTGCTTCGTCAGAGGTAATATGACCTTCGTCACGCATGACGTTGATGACTACATCCCGGCGATCTTTAGCTACTTCAGGATTGACGTAAGGGCTGTATCGATTAGGCGCTTGAGCCATCCCTGCAAATAAAGCTGCTTCATGTATCTCCAGTTCACTGACCTGTTTGCCGTAATATTCTTCAGCTGCAGTGGAAATGCCATACACATTGCCGGCCATATGGATTTTATTCATGTATAACGTGATAATCTGTTCTTTCGATAATTGACGCTCAAGTTGAATGGCTAACCAGGCTTCTTGTGCTTTTCTTTGTAATGTCTGATCTTCTCTTGTTGTAGAAAAGACAGATAACTTGACTAACTGCTGGGTAATGGTGCTACCCCCACCAACAATTTGCCCTCGGTTAGTAACGTATCCGATAGCTGCTCGTCCAATACCAATCGGGTCAATGCCCATATGATCAAAAAAACGCTGATCTTCAATGGCTGTCATCGCGTCAAGCATAACGTCAGGATATTCATCGGCTTCAGCATACTCTCGCGTTTCGGCACCTAACGTGTAAAATACATTACCGTCTTTATCTAGTAATTCAGAGGAATAAGTACCCATTAAATCTTCTTCAGTCATTTCAGGTGCATTTGAAGCATAGTAGGCGAAGAGAGCTCCGCCAGCAACAAGGACCATTAAAAAGAGGGTTATAAAGGTAAGAATGATACGTTTAAACCATTTTTTTGGTTGCTGCGTGGTGCTTTTTTTTGATGATTTTTTATAATCTTTACGAGACATTTCATCTTTTTGTGACATGTTACGCTCCTTTAATAATCTCTTTTTAAACCCATTGAAATGGGCTTGTTTCATTTTAGTATATCAGAGAAGAACTTTACACTACTTTTATAAATGAGTCAATAATGTCGTTCTTTTCTTAAAAATCTTTTAAATATTTTGTTCATTAATCAATCGATCAACAACGACTAAATAAGGCAGACGAGGGGAGAGGCCATAGTTGATTTCAATGGCCTCTGTTTCAATCACTTTTAGTGGAATAGATTTTTTCCCTTTCTCTTCAAACTGCTCGTTCCACCATTTATTTAGTTGAGGGAAATTAATTATGAAAACGCGGTTTAACGTACTAAAACGGATAACAACAAAGCAGATGCCTCCGTGCTCATAACAGGCCTGCATATGATTCAGTTGATGATCATGAAAGTTTTTTAAAGGAAAAGAGGTTTTATTTTGCGTTTCTTTAGCTTCAAAATCAATGTAGTGACCTTTATACACGCCATTATAATCCGTTGTGGATGCTCTCCGGTAGTATGCTTCAGTAATTTTTGCCGCACTGCGTCTTGGGTAATCAACATTAACTACCTGTATTGGAATAGGTTTTTTATGAATGACCGCTTTTTTTCTCAAAAGATAATAATCATTCGTTGCGTTTAAATCTTCTTCTAGGGTCATCCCGCGCTTACTGTAAGAAATTTTCTTTTTCTTAGGTTGATTTTCAGTCTTCTTTTTGTCATCATGAATATGATATAGTTTTCCGTTTGGATACCGAATAGTCAATGTGTTCACAACCTTAAATTAATATAACTCTAGTTTACCAAACAATGACAGGTGAATGTAGAATGGAGGAGAAACTTATTAAAAATTTATACGTCAGCGGCTACCGATCCTTTGAACTTTCAATATTTTCTGCCGATGACCCCAAAATAGATTATATAAAAAAATTCTTCAAAAGAAAATTGATTGAATATATCGAGCAAGGCATGGAATGGGTCATTATATCCGGCAACTTGGGTACGGAGTTGTGGATGGGAGAAGTCGCACTGGATTTAAAAGCAGACTATCCTGAACTGAAGCTCGCCTTATTATTACCTTACACGAGCTTTTCAAGTAAGTGGAATGAAGTCAACCAAATGTACTACAACTCAATCGTCGAACGGGCGGATTATATCAATTACACTTCAAATCAAGATTACGCCAACCCAGGCCAGTTGAAGAACAATCAGAAGTTCATTGTTAAAAATACGGATGGATGCCTGCTCTTTTATGATATGGATCATGAAGGTAAAGTTTCATTCTTCTATGATCAGGCTTTGAAGTATCAGGAAAAACACCCTTATAAAATAGAAACAATCTCATTTGACGAACTTCAGTGGTTTATTAATGATTTACTTGAAGAAGAGCGTTTTGAAGAAGAAGAAGAACAATAATAAAAGGTTAGGACAGATGTCCTGACCTTTTTCTTTTGAAATATAATTAAGTTTAATAAAATTCGGATTAGTTGTAATTGGTACCAATATGGCGATTTTTGGAAGTACTTAAGGATAAATAGTTTTGAGCGATACCAATGAGGTAGTTATTGATAACAGCCTTATAATAATAGAGCTAAGTAATGTTAATATGTCATAAGTTAAGTTAGCAACAAGCAAATCAGAATTATCGGGGTGTCTTCATGTACCTTAAGGTATGGAGACTACTGGGTTGTTGAAGTCGTCAGAAGTAAGTTATTCTGGTTAGTGATAAATGCGCAGGAAAAGCTGCTGATCAAGTGTTGGTATATGAAGTATATGTATATATATATTTGTAAAACTGAGATAATTTAAAATAAAATGATATTGAACCGGGTTATCTTCACTTTTAGGCTTATATTTGTTATAATGATATTGCACGTACAAGAATAGTGTATAATAGCGAATTCAATTAGTATCTTCATAATTAATTAAAGACGAATAGATGGGGTGTAGTTGTGAATAAAGAGTTGACCCAAAAAGAAATTTTAGAAAAAGATTTTAAGTCAAAAATGCGCGGATATGATCCAACAGAAGTCGATGAATTTCTTGATGTTGTGATCAAAGACTATGATGCTTTTCAAAAAGAGATTGAACAGTTAAAAACTGAAAATGACCGTTTGCTTGATAAAGTGGATGAACAGTCCAAACAAATGACCACACAAAGCTCAAGTTCCGGTCAAACAAAGTCTAACGTATCAAATTTCGATATCTTGAAACGTCTATCTAACCTGGAACGACATGTTTTTGGATCAAAATTAGAAGACGAGTAAAATTAAATAATGTACATCACGGATAATCGCACAGCTCAATAGAGTTGTGAGGAAAGTCCATGCTCACACAAGCTGCGATGCTTGTAGTGTTCGTGCGCGGCGAAACAATAAGCTGCGGCTCCCAGGTATGGGATGACGGCAGGAAAAAGAGCTACGGGGAAACCTATGCTTGAGTACCCTTGAAAGTGCCACAGTGACGAAGCAAACGTGGAAACGCGTTTGGTGGAACGCGGTAAACCCCTCGAGTGAGCAACCCAAACTTTGGTAGGGGCACTTTTCTCCTGGAATTGAACAGAGAGAAGAGGCAGGGCTTAATGCTCGTGCAGACAGATGGTTATCTCGGATAAGACTTCACCGTTTTATCTAGACAAAACATGGCTTACAGTGATGTACATAGTGGTGAAATCCTCTCTTTTTTAGAGAGGATTTCTTTACGTCAACAGTGTTTCATGCATACTATTAAAATAAGAGAGGTGGCAAATGAATGACCTATAAATTACTCGCTACAGCCGCAAGTGGGATCGAAGCCCTTGTTGGAGATGAACTAAAAAAATTAGGATACGATGTCCAAGTTGAAAACGGACGTGCAAGATTTGAAGGCGATAAAGAAGATATCGCTAAAGCCAACCTATGGCTGCGTACAGCTGACCGTGTGAAGATTATTGTTGGTGAATTTGAGGCCAAAACGTTTGATGACTTGTTCGAACAAACCAAAGCTCTACCATGGGATGACTATTTATCTATGGACGCAGCTTTTCCAGTCAGCGGTAAGTCGATAAAATCAACATTGTACAGTGTACCGGATGTACAGCGTATCGTGAACAAAGCGATAGCTGAAAAAATCAAAGATGTTTATCACAGAAGAGGCATGCTACCCGAAACAGGAGCGAAGTTTCCTATTGAAGTGGCCATCAGAAATGATAAAGTGTTACTCACTATTGATACAACTGGACCTAGCTTGTTTAAACGCGGATACCGTAAAGAAAAAGGCGGGGCACCAATAAAAGAAAATATGGCTGCTGCTTTGGTGCTATTAACAACTTGGCGTAAAGACCGTCCATTTATTGATCCAACGTGTGGTTCTGGAACGATTCCAATAGAAGCAGCACTTATCGGACACAATATCGCACCAGGATTCAATCGCACATTCTTGTGTGAAGATTGGGACTGGATGCCTAAAGAATTATGGCAAAAAGCACGTCAGGATGCAGAAGATCAGGCAGATTATGACGTCGAACTGGATATTCTGGGAACAGATATCGATGGCGACATGATTGAAATCGCCAAAGCGAATGCATTGGAAGCAGGACTTTCGCACAGTATTAAATTCAAGCAGATGCAACTGGCGGATCTTAAGACAGACAAAGAATTCGGCGTTATCATCTCCAACCCACCTTATGGCGAACGACTGGGAGATCCAGAAGACGTCTATCAATTATACCGTGAAATGGGAGAAACGTTTAAACCGCTTGAAACATGGAGCAAATACATCATTACAAGTGACTTGGACTTCGAAGAACATTATGGAAAAAGAGCAACTAAAAAACGTAAACTCTATAACGGATACATCCGTACGGATTACTTCCAATATTGGGGCAAGCGTCCATCTAGAAAATAGAAAGCAAAAAAGGCTGGTTTCCAGTCTGCCTTTCTAATTCAGTTAAAACACTTTTAGTGCAAAATTTAAAATATTTTAAATATGGAAAACTAAACAATAAAAGAGCACAATGATACCTTATCTTAAGGTTCATTGTGCTCTTTTATTGATTTTGAAATGCGTTTCAATTAGTCTTGAGCGGGTAAGTCTTCGATTGAGTTGATATCTTCCATGTAGGATGGAACGACAAAACCTATGACTGTCCCTGTTAAGTTAGGTCCTAAATCAACAATATTCTCACCGTATGTTTCCATAAAGGCACCTGCCGTTGTAGGCAGCCATGCGCCAGCTGTGGCATCGACTTCGCCTAGGTTTAAAGCCTGGTAAAGAACCGCCGGATCCAAGTTAGTGATAGTGACATCATATCCTTTTTCTTCTAGGACACGTGCCATGACATTAGCCGAAGAACGTTCGGTATCCCATGGAATTGAGCCTAATTCAAATGGAGTGCCATCGACATCGTCTATACCTTCCGTCCACTCATTGACTAAGTCTCGATTATTATCTATCCATTCTGCAGTAACGTCCTCAAAGTCTCTTTCCAAACCTTCGAGCATGACTTCCTGCATATCTTCTGTTGTCCATTCAAATCGACTGAGTATTTCAAAAGCTTCAGGCATATCTTTTTCAAGGCCGGTACGTGTTAACGTGTTGATGCCTTCTTCACCCCCGAAAACGTTAAGAGGGTCTTCTAGAATTTTTAGGTCATATAATTCAAATATGTAATGAGGAGTCCAACCAGTCACAACGATTGGCTCCTCGTTATCGATTGCCTGAGCTAATTCAGTCAACATGCCGGCAGTAGAACTCTCCTGGATTTCCCATCCGTTTAAGGTGTCATATTCTTCAAGGGCTTTACGGGCTATTTCGGCCGTGCCTGATCCGGGTTCTATACCTGTAATCGTATAGTCTAAAGATTCACCGACGTTTTCATCCTGAGAAACAGCGCTATCATTTCCTCCACAAGCAGTAAGTAAAATTGGTGCAAAAAGCAGCACCACAGTTTTTGATACTGTAAATCTTTTCATTTTTTTCCTCCTAAGATTAATAGAAATACAACTTTTCCATGATAACATAGAAGGGGAAATATATAAAATATGGTACGAAATGGGCATAGTTGGCTACTATGCTCAAATCCAAAGGTTAATGTATAAAAGTATTGTTTCTGGTTTGTTTTTTGGTATATACTTAATTACATAGTGAACTAGTGAATGTTTATTACAGATTTAAATAAAAATTTACATTGGAGGTATTGTAATGACGAACAAACAGAGTGATTTATTGAAATATTTATTGATCAGTTTTCTGCCTGTAAGTATTTATGCTTTTATTTTGTTAAATACATCAAACAATTTATCCATTATTTTTCATTTGTCATTTATGATCGTCATTGGTTTCATTGCTCAAGTAGCTTTTAGAATATATATCGAGAAAACTAATGTTTAGGAGCGGGAAGTGTGCTATTGAATAAGAACCGGAATAAACTGAACTTTGCTGCTACGTTTATGATAGCGATGATAGGTAGTTTGATGCCATTGATCAGAGCAGTAATAAGGGAACGTTTCGCTTTTACTGCAGTTGAGTCTCACAACTATGTATTGGTTGCATTAGGATTGATGAGTTTTCTCATATCTTTTCAGATCGTTGAATGGATGAAGATTACTAAAAAAAAGAATGAATATTACTTAAGTATACTTGGTGTGCATTTCATTACCACGATGATTCTGATGATGTTTGTTTCTGTGGGCTATGCACTACTTGCTTGAAGGTTCATATGTGTTTAAATTAACTATATTTTAAACTTTGATATTGAAGCTAGTGATTCTGGAAAAGATAACATAAAAAGCTCTAGAAGACTTGGATACAAGTCTTCTAGAGCTTTTTATTGCTACACTGTAAATATCGTATATATCTGCTAACAACTTAAATAGATGTCAAACTATAAAATGAGCGCTCCGATGATACCGAATATCATTATGGGAATATTATAGTGCATAAAGGTTGGTACACACGTGTCCCAGATATGGTCATGCTGTCCGTCAACACTGAGACCGGCAGAAGGGCCGAGCGTGCTGTCAGATGCTGGAGATCCAGCGTCACCCAAGGCTGCAGCAGAACCAATTAAGAGCACCGTTGCCATTGGACTGAATCCTAGTTCTAATGCCAGGGGAACGTAAATGGCAGCAATAATTGGGATGGTACCGAAAGAAGTACCGATACCCATAGTAATCAGCAGTCCCAATACAATCATACCGGTAGCGGCAATTAGCTGGTTACCACCAATTACCCCTATTACTGATTCAACGAGGGTCTCTACACCACCCGTTGATCGAATGACATCTGCGTAACCTGAGGCGACGAGCATGACAAAGGCAATAAAGCCCATCATGTTTATACCGCTTTTCATCATGACATCGATACTGGACCATCTAATAGCTCCGCCGACAAGCATGATGAATAAGCCTAGTATTGCACCTAAGACTAAAGAGCCTAACCATAACTGTACAACCAAGGCAGCTACCGCGCCGGCTATGGCGAAAGCATGGTCTTTATTAAACGTAACTTCTTCTGACTCCAGGTGCTTGAACCCAAACTTGAACCCAGATTCTTCACTATCTCTGTATTCACGGGGTTTTCGGTATGTAATCAAAACAGCTACCAAAAGGCCTATGACCATGGCAAGGCCAGGAATCCACATGACGTGCCATACTTCACCGTCTACAAGCTCTAGTCCGCTTGAAGCCATCTCATCACGAATGATATTATGGAAAATCAAGCCGTAACCGACCGGAAGAGCAACATACGGTGCTTTTAATCCGAAAGTTAAAGCGGAAGCGACAGCTCTTCTGTCAATCTTCAGTTTATTCATTATCATGATTAGCGGTGGGATCAGTATAGGAATAAATGCAATGTGCACCGGGATCAAATTCTGAGAAAAAATACTGATGAAGGCAATGATAAAGACTAAAGATTTTCCCGTTCCTTTCATACTCTTTGATAATTTCTGAGTAATGATGGTTGCGGCACCGGTTTTTTCAATTGCAGCAGCGAGAGCACCTAATAAGATATAATTGAGTGCCGTTTCTGCATTTCCGCCCATACCACCAAGTAGGACTTCCATGGTTTCAATCAATGTCATATCTGCAGCTAGACCGCCTACTAAAGCCGCAATAATTAAAGCGAGTAATACATTAAGTCTCAGCAGGGATAATGACACCATGACAATAACTGAGATGATAACAGGGTTTAATAACAAATTCTCACTCCTTTTTCAAAATAATATCATATTAACGATTAAATAATAGTACCATACTTTTTATTAAGTGACTAAAAGAAAATAGAGTATTGTAAAAATTTAAAAAATCAGAAATAACTGCTTGTTTTCATGCACTTATTTCTGATGATGTAAATAAATAAACAAGAATTCTAGCTTCTATATTTAAATTGCTGATAGGTATTTCGACAGATCAAATAAAAAAATTAATAGCTTCATGTTATTGAAATATTACGTATAAAAAGCAGGTATCAACTAAATGATACCTGCTTTTTAATTAAATTAAATTTAAATTTCTACTTGTAGCACAAGATCTTTGTCGTTCATCATGGATTCATCAAACTGTTTGATGGTTTTAGATGAAATAATACCTGCGACAATACTGTCATTAACATTTAAGAACGTTCGTGCCATATCGATGATCGGTTCAACGGAGATGACTAAACCAACGATTGAGATAGGGAGACCCAATGAGCCTAAAACGATCAAAGCTGCAAAGGTTGCACCGCCACCAACACCGGCGACACCGAATGAACTGATTGCAACAACAGCCATAATAGTCAGGATATACATTGGATTGGTGATATCGATACCCACCGTTGGCGCAATAATAGCCACAAGTGTAGCTGGAAAGATTCCAGCACATCCATTTTGACCGATGGATAAGCCAAAGGTTCCGGCAAAGTTTGCGGAAGCATGATCGACACCTAATACTTTTGTTTGTGTTTCAATATTTAAAGGCAATGTTCCAGCGCTCGAACGTGAAGTGAAAGCGAAACTGAGAACGGGCCATACTTTTTTTACATAAGTGATTGGATTGACTTTATATCCGGCTAATATAATTAAGTGAATAATAAACATAACACCGATTGCCACATAAGATGCTATGACGAAAAGTCCTAAATTCAATAGCGCTTGGAAATTGCTTGTCGCAATAGCTTTAGTCATCAAGGCGAATATACCATAAGGGGATAAGCGCAGAACTAAAGTGACGATTCGCATGACAATAGCATACAAGCTATCAATGATGTTTTTAAAAGTCTCTGCTTGTTCCGGATCTTTTCGTTTTATACCCAGATAGGCAACTCCCACAAAGGCTGAGAAAACAACAACAGCAATGGTACTTGTGCTTCTTGAGTTGGATAGATCCGAGAAAACGTTACGAGGAATGAAATTTATCAACTGTTCAGGGATTGTTGATTCTTCGACAGTTGCCTGACTTTCCTGTAACTGTTCAATACGCGCACTTTCTTGTTCTCCTTGAACAAATTCCGCCCCGTCTAAATTGAAGGCCATGATACTTAACACACCGATTAAAGCAGCTACGGCTGTTGTAGCGATCAAGGTAATTAAAACGGATGAGCTGATTTTACCTAAATCTTTACTTCCTTGAATCTTGGTGAACGCTCCAATAATTGAAACGAAAACCAATGGCATGATCAGCATTTGTAAGAAGGCTACATAGCCGTTTCCTACGACATTGATCCATTCCATTGCTCCAACTGTAATGTTACTTTCTGTTCCAAATAAGAGTTGTAAGGCTCCACCAAAAATAATTCCTGCACCTAATCCGATAAATACGCGTGTAGAAAACTTAACATGTTTTTGTTGAAGTTTCCATAACCCGAAAAGTGTGAGGACAAATGCAATTAACACACTAACTATTCCTATAATAGTCATAAGAAATCTCTCCTTTAATTGTCTTTTCCTAAGAAAAGAAATGCGTCATAGGGTTAAAGGCCCTAGATAAAGATTTTTTTCCGAAATCAGTATCCGTATAGCTTACTTTTGTAAACTTAAAAACGAGACTCTATTATAATACCTAGTGCACAACCGAATTGCAAACAATATTAAGGGCTTTTATAAATAGTTTAACTCTGGAAGGGAAGATGTGTCATCCGCTTTACCTCACTTTTCTTATTAAAGACTGAAATCGTATGTTATGATGGGAAAGAAACTGATTTTAAAGTACATAGTTTAAAAGGAGAGAGTAGAATTGGATTGGATTAATCTTATGGTAGAAATAGTAAAACCCATCGCATTAGCTATCATCACTTTACTGGTCGGTCTAATAGTTATCAAAGTGATCGTTAAATTAATTGGCAGTCAGATTAGCCGGTCTAAGCTAGATGAAAGTTTAAAACCGTTCTTGATGTCGATAGTAAGTATAGGTCTGAACGTATTATTGATTGTAAGCCTCATTGGTATATTAGGTATACCAACGGCCTCGTTTGTGGCTATACTGGGATCATTTGGCTTGGCCTTAGGTTTGGCTTTTCAGGGATCATTATCTAACCTGGCTGGCGGAGTATTGCTGCTGACTATGCGTCCATTTAAAGTAGGGGACTATATTGAAGGAGCTGGATATGATGGAACGGTTAAAGCCATTCAAATCCTGTATACAGAATTGATCACACCAGATAATAAAATGGTCTACATCCCAAATGGAAACTTGTCTAATTCAGGGATCGTAAATTATTCAGTACACGATACACGTCGTGTTGATTTTACTTTTGGTGTGGGTTATGAAGAAGACAATCATCATGTTATTCAAACGCTTGAAGGCATCATCGCTAAACACACATTGATATTAAAGGATCCAGAACCTTTTATTCGTCTATCCGGACACGGAGACAGTGCGGTCGAATACACGGTTAGAGTTTGGACGAAAACAGAAAATTATTGGGTGGTCCATTTTGATTTAATAGAAGAAGTCAAAACAACCTTTGACCGAGAAAAAATTTCTATCCCTTATCCACAAATGGATATTCATAATATATAAGAATCAAGACGTATCCTGCGATTCTATTAGTTGTAAAAAGAGAGTGGACGGTGAGTCTGCTTTTGGAACTTGTTTATGAAAAACCATTCAGAAAATGCAAAAAAGGCTGGGGCTTTTGTCCCGGCCTTTTTCTATGAATATTAATGGATGAATTGCCGATACACATACTGGATCGGTCTGAAGTAACGCCGCTCGGAAGGAGGGGTACTCGATATAGCTTGAATCAATCCAGGATACAATTGCAAGTGTCCGTCATAGACACAAATCGAGTGAACCGATTCGATAACATCTCTGGGATGCATCAGGTTCGGACGATTGTAAGGGGACAAGACACCTGCGGACTGTAAGAGTGTTGCCACGAATTCTGAACAAAAGAAATGATCAGGCCGTTCCCATGAATACTGAAAGTAAGCAGGTAGCAAGCCTAGCAAATTGTAATGCCAGTCAAAAGGATTCAATTCAAAAGACTGAAGGTGCGTGTGAATTATTTGCCATTCCTGGTCGCTGACCTGGAGGGCATATACCCGACCGCTGGACTCTTTATAAAAGGGATGACTGAAGTCTTCTTTTGCGAAACCAGCCATGAGCGGATTTATCGGTTGGCGCCGTCCAAAGCTGTAGACCTCGGATAAGGATGCGTCCAAGGATATGGACAAATGATTATAAGGATACCGGCTGAATAGGCGGATGCCTTGACTAAGTACTGTTTGATTGTTGGTTTCAATTAGATAGACGATTGGCATGATGATTCCCTCTCGATTACAGTGATTTTTTTAAAATACGATGACATCTGCCAGATTCGAACTGACGACTTCTTCTTTACGAGGGATGTGTTCTACCGACTGAGCAAGGCAGGCGAAAGGGGAAGGCGAAATGTACCTGCTGCCTCTGTCCCAAGGATTTCGGTATAGTCACTTGTTTACTTTAAGTGTCTGGTACGAGAAAATCAAGTCATTTTTCAAGTTGTTTAATTGTTTGAGGCGTGCACCTCTCGTAATTTGGTGTCTGACAAGTTTTTCAACACGGTACTTTTACTTTTATTACTGCGATTTCTTGTATGTTTTGAATAGTTATCTAGAGGTAATCATTTTGTTAATAAAATGAAGTGAAAGGCTGAGATATCTGTCCCAGCTCTTCCCTTCATTAAAATAGTACCAGGGATGATCATCGTTAAAGAAAATCTTTTTCGTGAATGATGGGGCTCCTTTCACTGTGCGTATTGATATACATGTTTCGACAGGTGTATACTCAATCTGTACATAATTAATGAATCGATCTAAATCGTAATTAACTAGTTGAAAGGAATCAGGAATGACTTACATGATAGAATTTAAAAATATTTCGCTGACGTATCCCAATGGACTTGAAGCATTAAAAAAAATCAATTTGAAGATTGAACAAGGTGAATTTGTTGTTATCGTAGGTCTCTCTGGGGCCGGTAAATCAACATTGATTCGCTGTATCAACCGGCTGACTGACCCTACCTCAGGTCAATTGTTGGTGGATGGGGAAGATGTGACGTATCTAAGAGATAATCGTCTGCGTTCTCTGCGTACTAAAGTGGGTATGATTTTTCAGGATTACAACTTGGTAAAGCGTCTATCCGTTTTACGTAATGTAATGGCTGGGCGTTTGGGGCATACTGGGACATTAAAAAGTTTGCTCGGTATTTTTCCGCAAAAGGATTTAAAGTTAGCCATGGATAATTTGGAACGTGTAGGGATTAAAGAAAAAGCTTATGTACGTGCCGATCAGTTAAGTGGCGGACAACAACAGCGTGTCAGCATTGCACGAGTAGCCACGCAACAACCCAAAGTGATTTTAGCTGACGAGCCCGTAGCTTCTCTGGATCCCCCAACTTCTCATATGGTGATGAAAGACTTGCGACGCATATCCAAAGAGGATAATTTAACTACAATCGTAAACTTGCACTTTATCGATATGGCGATGGAATATGCGGATCGTATCATCGGCATGCGTGATGGTGAAATTGTCTTTGATGGTCCCATTTCTGACGTCACGGAAGAAACCTTTGAACAAATATATGATCGTCCAATTCGCGAAGATGATAAGCGAGGGGATGAGGCCGATGGCGAATAAAGCATCACGATCTGATGGAAAAATCCATATTGTTTCGCGTCACTTTGTAGCTAAAACAATCATCGTATTAATTGTTGTCGTCTTAATGTATTTAGCCGCCTTGTACAGAACCGAGGCTGATCCAATAAGTTTGATTAGAGGCTTAGGCATCCTATGGAACATGGTTTTTACTGACTTACTACCACCAGACTGGGGTTACTTCTCCACCAGCTTTAAGTACTTAGTGGAAACATGGAACATTGCGCTACTTTCTACAACCTTTGCAGCAATCATTGCATTACCTCTGACTTTTTTGGCTTCGAATAACATCAATAAAAAACCTTATTATTATCGTCTAGTTCGTACGTTGTTAAATTTTTTTAGAACGATTCCGGATATTATCCTCGCTATTATAGTGGTTGCATTTATGGGAATGGGTTCTGTTTCGGGCATTGTTGCATTAACGATATTCTCATCAGGTATTTTAGCGAAAATGTTAAGTGAAACAACCGAAGGTATTAACCAAGGGCCGTTGGATGCCATTATGGCAAGTGGTGGGAATAAACTGCAGATCATCCGGTATGGTGTAATACCACAAATCTTACCTTATTATGCATCTTATACTCTGTATGTACTTGAGATGAATGTGAAAGCTTCTGTCGTTCTAGGTTTCATTGGAGCTGGGGGGATCGGTCAGTTGTTGAATAGGAACATGAAATTCTTCCGATATGACCGTCTGTCCATGATTTTGCTGGTATTATTTATCACCATCACAATTATTGATTTTGTTAGTAACAAAGTAAGGGGGTATTTAGAGTAATGACTGACCAAAAAAAGATATCTTTAAAAAAAGAAAAAGATAAGTCTACCAAACGCATGTTGGCGATTATCGTTTTCCTGTTGGCTTTCTTCTATATATCCGCATTTTGGAGTCAAGATTGGACGATACCAGGGTCGCGCGTTTCGCCTTTAGTTATTTTGTACCGTATGTTTATCGTACCTTTTACATCGGTAGAGTATTTGGAAAAATTCCCGGTCCGCATTTCAGAAATACTGGAAACTATAGCAATCGCTTATGCGGGAGGAGTTGCGGCTTCAATCATTGCTATTCCGATTGCTTTTCTAGCGTCTCGCAATATTGGCGGGCATTTCAATTACATTGGCAAAGCAATATTGAACGCAATTCGAGCGATTCCTTCGATCATATTCGCTATTTTATTCGTTGCGGCCTTGGGTGTCGGACCTTATCCGGGAGTAATGGCAATCAGTATCAATTCCATCGGGATGATTGGCAAATTTTATGCTGAAGTGATTGAATCTATCGATATGAATACGGTGGATGCGATTCGAGCGAGTGGCGGGAATCGGGTCCAAGCCATCTGGTACGGCGTATTACCTCAAGTGTTACCGGATTTTGCCTCTTTCTCAATTTACCGTTTTGAAATTGACGTACGTGCCTCGACCATACTAGGACTGGTTGGAGCGGGCGGAATCGGTGTCCCATTGATGATCGCTCAACAACAACGTAATTGGGAAGATGTAGGGGTCATCCTTATCATCGTTATTGTGTTCGTAACAATTATTGATAAATTAAGTGGAAAAATACGAGAAAAACTCGTATAACTGATATCATTATAAAAAATCCCATCCGGTCGGTGATAGACCTGGTGGGATTTTATCTATGGAGCTATTATCTGTTTAGATACTTGCTGCCTTCACGAATACTGAGTGGATGAAGTTGCTCCTTATAACGGTCAATAAAAGTAGAAACCCAATCAGGATTCGTCTTGCTATAATCTCGTAATATCCATCCGATGGCTTTATTGATAAAGAATTCAGAACTACCTAAATTGTTCTTAATAATTTGTTCAAGTAAAACTGTATCCGTCTGGTCTCTACGGTGGCGCTGGTGATTGATGGCGATGCGTCTCAACCAGATACTCTCATCGACACTCCACTCTAAAAGCGTCTGATTAAGTTCTGGATACTTTAATGCTAATCCACCAATGACTTTATCCAAGCTATCGATCGTATCCCACCATGGTTTTTTAAGAGCTAATGCTTTTATTTTTCCAACATCTGATGGAACCAACTGATGTTGTTTCAATGAGAGGTAATCACTGGCAATATACTGACACTCACGAAACGGCAGCTCCCAGTAGCTATTCAAAAAATTCCAGTCAACAGAAGCTTCTTTTTTTGCCGATTTTAAATAAGGTCGTACAAGTTCACGCCTTTTCGTTGCAGGAATTCCTAAAAATTCAAACTGGTCTCGCATGTATCTTTTCATATGAATAGCCCGGTCAGCAGCTCTGTTTTCTTTTAATTCTTCCAACAAAGTCTCTCCATTCAAGTTAGTCACTCCTCCGATGAGAATTAATTGATTTTCAATTATTATAACTAGATCCTAACTATGTTAAATTGATAATATCATAGTTAGGGACTAAGAAAGAAACTTTTTCAAAAAGGAATAGAGTTGGTTTAGGCTGCTGTTCGTTAGTAAACATAGACTGTTTTTCTGGCAGCAACCATGATTATAAACGCAATCGGCCCAAGCGTGCCCTTCACAGAGCGGAAGCAGACACGAAGGTCACGCAATCGGCCCAAGCGTGCCCTTCACAAAGAGGAAGCACACACGAAAGTCACCCAATTGGCCCAAGCGTGCCCTTTACTAAGTGGAAGCACCCACGAAAGTCACGCAATTGGCCCAAGCGTGCCCTTCAGAAAGAGGAAGCACCCACGAAGGTCACGCAATCGGCCCAAGCGTGCCCTTCAGAAAGAGGAAGCACCCACGAAGGTCACGCAATCAGCTCACGCGTGCCCTTCATCAAGTGGAAGCAGACACGAAGGTCAAGCAATCGGCTCACGCGTGCCCTTCACAAAGAGGAAGCACAAGCGGAGGTCACGCAATCGGCCCAAGTGTGCCCTTCACAAAGAGGAAGCACCCACGAAGGTCACGCAATCAGCTCACGCGTGCCCTTCACAAAGAGGAAGCACCCACGAAGGTCACGCAATCGGCTCACGCGTGCCCTTCACAAAGAGGAAGCACCCACGAAGGTCACGCAATCGGCCCAAGCGTGCCCTTCATCAAGTGGAAGCACAAGCGGAGGTCACGCAATCAGCTCACGCGTGCCCTTCACAAAGAGGAAGCACCCACGAAGGTCACGCACAATCGGCTCAAGTGTGCCATACACAAATGGGGAGGCACATATTATTAGCAACACTATAAACAAAACAATAGTAATAATGAAGCAATCGCTCAGCGATTGCTTTCTTTTTTATATTTAAGTGCATCTAGAATAATTCTGCTTCTGTTCTTTATAATTATAAAAGTCATTCAGTCTCTCAAGAATCAGTGTTATAATAGTAGAGATTGAAAAAGGAAACAGGAGGACGGTTATGTTTAAAGTTGGTTTTGATACAGATAAATATTTAAAAGAACAGTCTGCCTATATATTGGAACGGGTAGAAAATAGCGAAAAACTGTACTTGGAATTCGGTGGTAAGTTGATTGGCGATAAACATGCTAAACGTGTCCTGCCGGGCTTTGATGAAGACGCAAAAATGAAATTATTGGCAACTTTAAAAGACAAAGCAGAAATAATCATATGTGTCTATGCAGGTGATATTGAGCGCAATAAAGTGCGTGGAGACTATGGCATTACGTATGACCGCGATGTTTTACGGTTGATCGATGAATACAGAGCATATGGTATCCCGGTTAACAGTGTCTTGATTACACGATACCAGGAACAGCCTAATGTAAAGATATTCATGTCTAAATTAGAACGCAGTGGCATAAACGTGCATACTCACCATAATATTGAAGGTTATCCGACAAATGTGGATGCGATCCTCGGCGAAGAAGGATTTGCTAAAAATGACTATATCGAAACAACAAAACCTTTAGTAGTCGTTACGGCTCCAGGCGCAGGTAGTGGGAAATTGGCTACGTGCTTAAACCAGCTTTTTCATGAATATGCTCACGGAAATAAAGCCAGCTATGCAAAATTTGAAACATTTCCTGTTTGGAACATGCCTATCAAGCACCCGGTCAATATCGCTTATGAAGCAGCAACGGTTGATCTGAAAGATGTAAATATGATGGATAATTATCATTTTGAAGCCTACGGAGAAGTAGCGGTTAACTATAACCGCGATGTTGAAATGTTTCCAGTGATAAAACGTATCATCGAAAAAATAACGGGTAAACCATCTGTTTACAAATCACCGACTGACATGGGTGTTAACCGATTGAAATCTGGAATTATCGATGAAGATGTCGTAGTGAAAGCAGCAAACGAAGAAATTATTCGTCGGGCATTTTCGGTAGAGAATGATTTCAAAAAAGGCTTGGCGGATGAAGATACTTTACGCAGGATTCAATTGATTCTGGAAGAATCTGACCTGAAAAAGAAAGACCGGACAACAGTAAGAGTTGCACGTTCTTATGCAAAAGAAGTAGAAGCGTTAATGGATGATTCAAATTTACAAGCGGTTATTGCGATCGAATTGAATAATGATGAAATCATTACGGGTCGAACTTCTTCACTGATGGATGCTTCAGCAGCTGCAGTGTTAAATGCGCTAAAATCATTGGCAAATATAGCTGATGAGATCGATTTGTTGACACCTATGATTTTAGAGACGATCCAACGTTTAAAAACAGACGAACTGAATAGTAAAGTACCAACTCTATCCGCTAACGAACTGCTCATTGCTTTAGCAATAAGTGCCGTGACTAATCCGACAGCCCATCTTGCATACAAACAATTGTCCCATTTGAAAGATGCTCAAGCCCATTCAACGGTTATCATGAATCATGAAAATGAACAAACTCTAAAAATGCTCGGGATGGATATTACAAACGATCCGGTTTATGCAACTGGAAATTTATATTATAATTAATATCAAGCTTATTTAAGAACATTTATAAATTAAACGAAAGAGAGTGATTCGATGAATACAACAAAAATTGGAATAGTCGGCTATGGTAATTTGGGCAGAGGGGTCGAAACGGGGCTGAAGAACTCAGACGATTTAGAATTAGTAGGTATTTTTTCCAGACGTAAGCCTGAGCAGTTGGATACATCGTCACCAGCGTATCATATGGATGAGCTGGCTGCATTTAAAGATAAAATCGATGTCTTGATATTATGTGGTGGTTCACAAAAGGATATACCCGTTCAAGCGCCGGAATTGGCAAAGGCATTCAACACCGTTGACACCTATGATAATCACAATGAAATTCCAAATCATTTCAATAGACTTGATAAGATTGCTAAAGAACATAACACAGTCGCTGTTCTTTCAACTGGTTGGGATCCAGGTTTATTTTCACTCAATCGATTATTTGCTGAATCAATATTACCAAAAGGTGAAACGTATACTTTCTGGGGTCCAGGGTTGAGTCAGGGACATAGCGATGCGGTCAGACGTGTTTCAGGCGTAAAAAATGCCGTACAATATACCGTACCAAGAGAAGAACTTGTGGATGCAGTTAAAAATAAAGAAGCAGTTGATTATGACAAATTGTCTGCGCACAAACGTGTGGTTTATCTTGTCCTTGAAGAGAAAGCAGACGAAAACAAGGTAAAAGAAATAATTGTCACTATGCCTGATTATTTTGAAGGTTATGAAACAGAAGTCAACGTGATCGATCAAGCAACGTTTGACAAAGAACATGCCGGCATGCCTCATGGCGGAACGGTTATGAGACAAGGGAAAACTTCAGAATCAGAAACTGCTATCTATCAGTTCGGTTTGGATTTAGATTCAAATCCAGAATTCACAGCTGCCGTGGCGATTGCTTATGCGCGTGCAGCTGGCAAGTTAGCGCGTGAAAATCAATTTGGAGCAAAAACCGTCTTTGATATTGCACCATCATATCTCTCACCAAAAAGTGCTGAAGATTTAAGAAAAGAATTACTCTAAAAAAAAAGCAGAAAGTGAAGAAGGCAACTTCTTTACTTTCTACTTTTTCTTTGTTTGGCCAAAGCCTGTTTCGCCAGATTATCGGCGCCTTTATTTTCTTTTTCAGGGATCCATTTAATCTCGTAAAAAGACAAATGAGCAAGTGACGACATGATCGATTGAAACACTTCTACGTATAGAATGTTTTTGATATGGTTTTTTTTGATTGCTTCTGCAACCAGTTGACTATCTGTATGAAAAACCGTCCACTCGTTGGTCCGTTGTTGTTCAATGGGCCAATTGACGGCATGATAGAAAGCTAACAGTTCTGCCAGGTGGTTGTCTTTCGTCGATGAAAGAGGGATGGATAATTGTTCGTAGAGATTTTCTCCGACGATCACCAGCCCAGCTCCTGCTATTTTTTCATTTGGGGATACTGCCGCATCACTATAAATTTTCAACATCTTGACCCGCTCCATAAAACAAATAGAAAAAGCCAGACTCAAACGAGAGCTGACTTTACTGTTTATTAGATATCTTCATTAGTCGTTTCAACGACACTGACATTGGTAGCTTGAGGACCGCGTGATCCCTCCACTATTTCAAATTCTACTGTTTGGCCTTCATTTAAAGCTTTATATCCATCCATGTTAATACCCGTGAAATGAACAAAAACATCATCTTCATCGTTATATTCTAAAAAACCATAACCTTTTTGATTGTTAAACCATTTAACAGTACCTGTAGTCATCGTTTTACCCCCTAATGAATCCTTAAGTATAGTTATCTAACGCTTTCAGTATAAAGGATAACGGTTTCATAGTCAATCATAGAGGTTATACGAAGTTTAAGTTAAAAAGCAGTACTGAGTGTGCTAGAATAAGAAAGAATCTAATGTTGAGGAGCAATTATTTATGAAAGAATGGAAAATCGAACATTTAACACATTCGTATGGTATGAAAACCTTATTTGACGACGTATACTATTCGATAAAAGAAAAACGGAGAATTGGATTGATCGGCGTCAACGGTACAGGAAAAACGACTTTTTTACGCATCGTTGCGGGAGAGTTGAAACCAGATGTGGGAGACATATCAAAACCTGGTGAGTTTGACATAAGTTATCTGAGTCAAAAAAATCAATTGGATACAAATAAAAGTATTTTTGATGTTGTATTTGATGGAGATTCTCCTATGATCAAAGCAGCTAAAAACTACGAAGAAGTTTTAATGAAATTAACCAAAGAACCGACAAATCCAGTCGTTCAGCAGGCTTTCACGGAAGCAGAGAAAAGAATGAATCAGGAAGATGCTTGGAATGTCAACGCACGTGCTGATGCGATATTAAACAAGCTGGGATTAGAAGACAGTGATAAAATAGTAGGTGATTTATCAGGTGGACAGCAAAAACGAGCGGCTTTAGCACAGGTGCTTATTCAAGAACCGGATTTACTTATTCTTGATGAACCTACCAACCATCTTGATTTTCAGATGATTGAATGGTTAGAGGGATATTTAGCCAGCTACCGTGGGTCACTCCTGATGGTTACGCATGACCGATACTTTTTAGACCGAGTTGCAAATGAAATCGTTGAACTGGATAACGGAAAAATGGAACAGTATCCTGGAAACTATCAGCAGTACATCGAACTGAAAGCTGAAAAAGAAACAACAGACCAGCAGATTGCTCATAAGCAGAAACAGCTATACAAACAGGAACTGGCGTGGATGCGTGAAGGTGTTCGAGCGCGCGGAACCAAACAAGAAGCACGAAAAAGTCGCTTCTCTCAGTTAGAAGAAAAAGTTAAGGGGCATGAAGTTAAATCAGAATTAGAGTTACAGTTATCGGGGACGCGATTAGGCAAAAAGGTCCTGGAAATGGAAAATGCCTCAAAAAAAATGGATGAGACAGTTATCTTGAATGAGTTCAACTTACTGATTCAACATACAGATCGAATAGGTATTACTGGGGTAAATGGCGCAGGGAAAACAACATTCTTAAATATTCTAGCAGGTGAAGAACAACTAGATGATGGTCTGTTTATTATTGGTGAAACTGTTAAAATTGGATATTATAAACAATTGAATGAAGAATTCGACGAAGAGAAACGGGTGATCACTTATTTAAGAGAGATTGCAGAAGAAGTGAAACTTTCTGACGGTTCATCTATAAGTGTGTCACAGTTGCTCGAACGTTTTCTGTTTAAACGTTCAATGCATGGTTCACCAATCAATAAATTATCGGGTGGAGAAAAACGTCGGTTGTATTTACTCAAAATATTGATGCAGCAACCCAATGTATTACTCTTGGATGAACCAACTAATGACTTGGATGTTCAGACATTAACTATACTGGAAGAGTTTATTGGGCAGTTCAATGGTGCGGTTATTGCAGTTTCCCATGACCGCTATTTTATTGACAAGATTGCCAATAAATTGCTTGTATTTAAAGGTGACGGAGAAATTGAAGAAAGTTATGCCACGTTATCTGAATATCTAGAACTGAATGATCAGACTAAGAAAGAAAAAAAAAGAAAACCTCAAAAAAATGTTGAGAAACCAAAAGACAACAGCCAAGAAAAAAAAGCACTAACGTATATGGAAAAGAAAGAATGGGAAACCATAGAATCTGAAATTGAATCACTGGAACTAGAACTTGAAAAAGTACAAGCTGAGATTGAAAATGTTGTTATTGATCATGTGAAATTAGCTGATTTAACGGACAAGCAAACTAGATTAAATCGTCAGCTGGAAGAAAAGTATAGCCGATGGGAATATTTTGAAAAGTACAGCATTAATAAGGAGTGAGGCAAATATGGAAAAAGAATATCTCGATTTAGCTAAACGTATTTTAGATGAAGGTACTGAAAGACAGGATAGAACCGGCACAGGAACAAAATCGGTTTTTGGTCATCAGATGCGTTTTGATTTACAAAAAGGATTTCCCTTGCTGACGACTAAACGTGTCTTTTTCAAGCTTATCAAAAGCGAACTCTTGTGGTTCTTAAAAGGAGATACGAATATCCGGTATCTCTTAGAGAATAATAATCACATTTGGGATGAATGGGCTTTTGATAAATATGTCAAGAGCGATGATTATAAAGGTCCCGATATGACGGACTTTGGTTTGCGCTCACAAGAAGATGAGGAATTTAAAAAAGAATACAGTAAACAAATGGCTACGTTTAGAGAAAAAGTACTGGAAGACGATGCGTTTTCAGAACAATACGGTTCACTTGGGAATGTTTATGGTGCTCAGTGGCGTGCTTGGCAAAAGAAAGACGGCGGATTAATTGATCAGATACAGAATGTGATCGAGTCGATTAAAACGAACCCCGATTCTAGACGTCATATTGTATCAGCCTGGAATCCGGAAGAAATCCCGACAATGGCATTACCGCCTTGTCACACGTTATTTCAATTTTACGTCGAAGGCAATAAACTCAGTTGCCAACTCTATCAACGGAGTGGGGACGTCTTTTTAGGTGTGCCTTTCAATATAGCAAGCTACGCGTTACTCACACATCTCGTGGCTCAAGAAACCGGTCTGGAAGTTGGAGATTTCGTACACACTTTAGGAGATGCGCATTTATATTTGAATCATATGGATCAAATTAACGAACAGCTTTCAAGAGAACCAAAACCATTCCCAAGCATTAAATTAAACAAAGATAAAAGCATATTTGATTTCGAAATGGATGACATTGAAATCATCGGCTATCATCCACATAAAGCGATAAAAGCACCAATAGCTGTCTAAATAGCCGATTAATTGTTATATGCAATTTAATAGTTTTACAACGCAACTATCGAAAGGGATGCTTTTATGATAACGTTTGTTTGGGCGGAAGATGAAAATGGAGTGATTGGCAAGAATGGTGAATTGCCATGGCATTTGCCGGCGGATATGCAATTTTTCAAGCGTGTGACATTAACCGGAGATGTCGTGATGGGCAGGAAAACGTTGGAGAGTATACCGAATCCTCCTTTGAAAAATAGAGCGAATTTTGTGTTAACATCAAATAAAAACTTTTCTTTACAAGGCGTTAACGTTTGTCATTCCAAATCTGAGATCTTAGAAGCGACAAAAGAATCAGAGAAACCTCTGCATGTCATCGGAGGGGTATCCTTATTTGAACTATTCATAGAAGACGTCGATATGCTATATCGTACGGTCATCCATGAATCGTTCGAAGGTGACACTAACATGCCACCGATCGACTACACCAAGTTTGAACTGATAGAAGAGAAACAAGGTCATGTCGACGAAAAAAATAAATATCCGCATACATTTCAAATTTTTAAAAGAAAATAAATCGAATATTAAAAAATAAAAAAAGATGCCTGAATGAGTTTAACGGACTCATCCAGGCATCTTTTTAATTGATTCGATTTTAAGTGTAGAGATAAATGGAAAAGAACATGCAAATGGTTCCTGTTAAAACAAACAAATGCCAGACAACGTGCATATATTTAACATTTTTCAATCGATAAAACAGAGCTCCAACAGTGAATGAAAGGCCGCCAGCTACTAGCCAGATAAATCCTCGCATCCCTAAGCCCTGATACAAGTAATGTATGAAGAATATTGAAATCCATCCCATTGCGATGTAGAGCCAGACAGACAATCCTTGAAACTTTTTGAACCAGACGGTTTTATAAAGGACACCTAGAAACGCAATTGTCCAGATCAGTGTGGTTAAAAAAATTCCCAAGTTACCGCCTATGGTGATAAGCATATAGGGCGTATAGGTACCCGCTATCAGCAGAAAGATGCTGCTATGATCGATTATCCGAAAGACTTGCTTTGCTTTTGTAAAGGCTAAACTATGATAAAGAGTGCTGGACAAGTAGAGCAAAATGAGTGAAACACCGTAAATGGTATATGATGTTAATTCTACTATACCGCCGATCTCCAGTCCTTTTTGAATGAGAAAGACTAAAGCAATGATACTTAATATGACTCCAATACCGTGAGTAACTGCATTCAAGACCTCATTGACTATCAAGTATTTCCTGGTAAATGCTGGTGTTTTTATTTGATTTGACATTGGGACCCTCCTTGACCTCTCACTTTCTGTACGAATATACAAAAATTTGGTATACTACTGTAGAAAGATTTATGTACTTTACTATTATTTTTTATTATAACATAGAAGATAATTAGATACATGTAAAAACTATAAGTGACTCAACACATTTGCAGAAGGAGAAGATGTTATTTGACTGATACAAGAGGCAATAGAACAGCCGACCACAAAGGTAGCGGCTGGAAATGGGCATTCCTTATCTTATTACTATTAAATATCGGTGTGATTATTTGGTTGGGTATCCAGTTGAATGCTTTTTCAAACAATGAAGAAGTTCAGCCAGAAAGTGAAGAATTTGTTATTTCAGGTGATACATTGGAATTTGAATTAGTCACTGATAAACAACAAGTCAACCGAGTGATCAATCTTTATCTGCAGGAAGAACTGGATGAACGATTTTCAGGATATACGGTTATTTTCGATGAGTTAGTTGAACTGGAAGGGGCATTGAATGTCTTTGGATTTGATGTTGATTTTGGTTTATACATGGAACCCCTCGTCATGGATAATGGGAATCTGCAACTTCGTGCGCAAAGCATACAATTGGGATCGTTTGATTTACCCATCGGTATTGCTTTAAATATTTTAAGTCAGCAAATGGAATTACCCGAATGGATCAAGATAGACAGTGAACAAGAGTATATTTTAGTTGCATTTTCTGAGTTTGCCTTGGAGAATGACATGCAGTTTAAAATGAGAAAAGTAGACCTAGAGGCTGATGACATAAGGCTGGATATCCTTTTGCCAGAAGAAGCGATAAAATGATATACTGAGATTGTTTAAAATCTTTATGTAGAAAGGATTTTCTTGATTGGAAAAAGCATTATTTGCAGGAGGATGTTTCTGGTGTATGGTTAAGCCTTTCGAAACAATGAACGGAATAGAAAAGGTTGTTTCTGGATACACAGGCGGTCATGTGCCCTATCCTACTTACGAACAGGTGAAAGCGCAAAAAACAGGACACACAGAAGCCGTATTGGTTCACTATGATGAATCCATACTCTCATACGACGATTTATTAACTATATATTGGCAGCAAACAGATCCGACGGACGCTATGGGTCAGTTTATGGATAGAGGAGAGAGTTATCGTCCCGTTATATTCTATTATAATACTCACCAGAAGATCAAAGCGGAAGCTTCTAAATATCAGCTCCAAGCATCAAATCAGTATGATAAACTTATTGTTACAACAATAGAAGCAGCAGGGCCTTTTTATGCTGCAGAAGAAGAACATCAGGAATTTCATAAAAAAAATCCGGCTGTTTATGCAAGAGAAAAAGAACAGCGAAAACTATGGGCCGAGGCACATACTCAGGAGGTCAGTGAATGAGACGCTCTTTTTATCATTATGTGAAAACGTTAAGAGATCCCTATAAGAAAGATGAGCTGACGTTATTTGCTAATGCGGTCGATAAGGATGGCACATTTCCCAAGCAATCAAAAAATTATGACGAGATATCAAACTATTTAGAGATGAACGGGGATTATGTCGTTTCTATGGATGTCTTTGACAAAGTCTTTCAATTATACGAAGATAATAACAAATAAAAATATTAGAGGAGAATGTAAGATGAGTGTACACATAGAAGCAAAAAAAGGTGAAATCGCCAAAACAGTCTTAATGCCTGGAGACCCACTCCGCGCGAAGTATATAGCTGAAACATTTTTAGAAGATGTTAAACAGTATAATACAGTAAGAAATGCCTTTGGTTACACTGGAACGTATAAAGGAGTAGCCATTTCAGTTCAGGGAACGGGTATGGGCATTCCTTCGGTTATGATTTATGGTGAAGAGCTTATTCAGGAATACGGCGTAGAAAACCTCATTCGTGTGGGTTCTGCGGGTGGAATGAAAAAAGAAGTTAAAATTCGTGATGTTGTTTTAGCTCAAGCAGCGACAACAGACTCAAGTTTACACCGTCATATTTTCAATAATCAAGTGGATTTTGCTCCTATTGCTGACTTTGATTTACTCAGACATGCATATGATGTAGGTATGGAGAAAAACATGTCGATTCGTGTCGGTAACGTACTCAGTGCAGATCGTTTTTATAATGAAGAACTAGACAAACAAAAATTAGCAGATTATGGTATATTAGCAGTGGAAATGGAAGCAGCGGGACTCTATTCACTCGCAGCTAAACACAACAAGAGAGCCTTGGCTTTGTTGACTATCAGTGATCACTTATTGACCGGAGAAGAAACAACATCTGAAGAAAGACAAACAACGTTTAACGATATGATGATCATTGCTCTGGAAGCAGCATTAAGAATGGAAGCAAACAAGTAAATTTTAGAGAAGAGGCATCCTATGCAAAACGAACCAAATGAGACCAAAGAGACTAAGAAAGTCAGTTTAACCTTTTACGTTGCGTCTTTACTGATTGTACTTCTCATAGCGGTTTTAGGAACGGTCTGGACGTTGGATATTGTCCAAAGCTCCTCTAATGAAACAGTTTCTGATACTAATTCAGAAGAAGTGGACTCTGATTCTGAAGAAATCGATTCATCTATAGATTTTCAACCACTAGAAGAGGTTTATTCGATTTTGATGACTCAATATTTAGAAGAAGTGGACTCAGATACGTTGATTCAAGGCGCTTTATCAGGAATGGCCGACTCCTTGGATGATCCTTACACCACCTATTTAGATGAAGTGGAATCCTCTTCTATGAATGAGGATATTGAAGGGGCATTTGAGGGTATCGGTGCTGAAGTGATGAAAGAAGGAGAGTACGTTCGCATTATTTCTCCTATTGCAGGTTCACCAGCAGAGCAAGCGGGATTATTGCCAAATGACCTGATAGCTGAAGTAGATGGTGAATCCGTCGCTAAGATGTCAATCAATGAAGCAGTGGCGTTGATCCGCGGACCTCAGGGTTCTGAGGTCAAGTTGCTTATCGTTAGAGGAGACCGTGAATTTAATGTCACGATCACGAGAGACTCTATTCCGGTTGAATCGGTTGTTTATGAATTAGATGCTGAAAACCCAACGATTGGATATGTGCACATCACCAATTTTAACCGACCAACCTATCAGGAATTAGTGGATGCCATTGAAGCTTTGGAAAAAGACGGTGCCGAATCATTTATTTTCGATGTCAGAGGTAATCCAGGTGGTCTTCTGGATTCTTCCTTAAAACTTTCGAACATTTTTGTAGAAGATGGCAAACCGCTTATGCAGTCACAAGGTAGAGATGAAGAACCTTATATTTATACAGCCAACTCTGACGAGTTAGGAGAATTTAAATTCGATAAGGACAGTGTCTTGCTTATTGACGGTGGTAGTGCCAGTGCATCAGAAATTTTAGCTGGAGCAATGAGTCAATCAGCTGATATTCCTTTGATCGGTCAAGCGACATTTGGCAAAGGAACGATACAAAATGTCCTGGATATTACCGGTGATGGTGAAATCAAGTTTACTGCTGGGAAATGGCTGACAGCTGATGGCACGTGGATAAACGAAGAGGGTATCAATCCGGATATCGAAGTGGAAATGCCCGAATACATCAACTTATTATATATTGATCAAGAAGAAACATATGCGATCGGTGACGTCTCTGAAGAAATTCAGAATCTCGAAAAAATACTTGATGCATTAGATTATGATGTTGGTGCAGTAGATTTCACATATGATGAAGAAACCGAAGAAGCAGTTAAATCGTTCCAGGCAGAAAATGATTTAGAAGAAGACGGCGTTGTGACAGGTACGACAGCCCGAACACTTATTGATAGACTGCGAGAACTAATAGAAGAAAACGATACCCAGTATGATGCAGCAGTTGAATATTTACTGGAAAATTAATAACAAGGAGAAAGAAAATGATGGGTTGAGATATTTGCCCAATTATTTTTCTTTCTCTATCTTTTTTAAATATGGAATGGAGAGTAAGTCAGCTTATGAGCGAAAATTCTTTTACGCCACGAAGAGAAAAATTTAATAAAAAACCACAAAAGGATAAATCTCTTTTTCAGGAATTATTAAGCACGTTTATCTACATTGTTGTAATAAGCGGCATTTTTCTAAGTATTAGAGTCTATGTTGTAGCGCCTGTAAGTGTTGAAGGGGCTTCGATGGAACCTACTTTAGAAGATCAGGACCGTTTGCTACTTTATAAACTGGGTGATATCGAGAGATTTGATGTTATTGTTTTTCCAAAACCAGACCCAGAATCTGGTGAATCTGATAAGAACTACATTAAAAGAGTCATTGGCATACCAGGAGATGAAATTGTCTTTCAGGATCAGACACTGTATATCAACGGAGAAACAATCGAGGAAGACTATCTTGATTTGACAGGAGTAAATGAATCTGATTTACAATCGCTCAATAGTAACTTTAACTTGGCTTCGCTACAAGGCGTAGAAAAAGTGCCGGAAGACACATTCTTTGTTTTAGGAGATAACCGAGTTAATTCAACAGACAGTCGCTCTTTTGGTTTTATAGATAAAGAGTTAGTCACTGGAAGAACAAATATACGTATATGGCCTCTGGATCGTTTTGGGCTGATCAATTAAGATTAACATTTAGATGAACGATTGATGTTATAAAAGAAAAGAAAGGAGAGGATAGAGACATGATACAATGGTACCCGGGTCATATGGCTAAAGCCAAAAGACAATTTTTAGAAAAATTAAAGATGGTCGATGTCGTATTCGAACTGATCGATGCACGTATTCCTTATTCGAGTAGAAATCCAGATGTTAAAAACATGATCGGAAACAAGCCTCATATAGTCGTTTTAATGAAAAGTGATTTAGCTGATCCTAGACAAACGGCCGCATGGCTTAAAGACTACGAAGAAAAAGGCATACCTGCTATTTCAATCAATGCGAAAGAAGGCCAAGGTCTTAAAGAAATTTTAAAGTTAACAAAAAAAGTGTTGAAGCCTTTCTTTGATAAACGAGAAGAAAAAGGCATGAAACCTCGCGCAATTAGAGCAGTATGCGTGGGCATACCAAATGTCGGGAAATCGACCCTTATCAATCGTTTTGCACATAAAAACATTGCAATAACTGGAAATAAACCAGGTGTCACTAAAGCGCAACAATGGATCAAATATGGAAAAGAACTTGAACTGCTAGATACCCCAGGGATTCTGTGGCCTAAATTTGAGGACCAGGAAGTGGGTAAAAAATTAGCTGTAACAGGCGCGATCAAAGACGCATTATTACATCTCGATGATATTGCCCTGTATGGCATGAGTTATTTAACAGAACACTATCCAGGGGCTATAAGTGAGCGCTATAAATTAGCTGAAGGTTTAGAAAAAGAACTTGAACTGCCTGATTTACTTTTGGAAATCACCAAAAAAAGAGGCTTACGAGATGATTATGATCGTGGGGCAGAAATGTTCATCCATGAGTTGAGAAACGGACAGTTAGGAAGGATAACCCTTGAACGACCAAAAGACTTCTATGCAAAAGACACTAACGATCAAACAAATCAAAGATAGCTTGAATGCGAACGTTGACATATCGCCTGACTATGTTAAAGAGTTGAAAGAAGACCCTAGAAAAGGTATTCAATCAGCCATTAAGCAATATGAAACAAAGATTGAGAAACAAGCCTTGCTCTATGAAAATTATGAATTGATGCAAGCTTATGAGAGAGCTTATCGAAAGAAAGGCAAGCAGTTCATTGCAGGCATCGATGAAGTTGGAAGAGGACCACTTGCGGGGCCGGTAGTTTCTGCTGCAGTGATCTTACCTGAAGAACCTGATTTAGTTGGGATCAATGATTCCAAACAACTCAGTGAAGCGGAGCGGGAAAAATGGGCGGTAAAAATAAAAGAGGTTGCTTTAGCAATCAATTATTCAATCGTCTCTCCTGAAATCATTGATTCCTTGAATATTTATCAAGCTACGAAAGTATCGATGAAGGAATCTGTGGAAGGTTTGGCTATCCAGCCTGATTGTCTGCTGATTGACGCGATGCGCATCAATAGTACGATTACTCAGGAAAAAATAATCAAAGGGGATGCCAAAAGTATTTCCATTGCTGCAGCATCCATTATTGCAAAAGTCACGCGTGATAATATAATGAAAGACCTAGCGGTAAAATACCCGGGGTATGGATTTGAAAGAAATGCCGGTTATGGAACGAAAGATCATTTAGAAGGATTAAAAAACTTTGGTGTTACGCCCATTCACCGTCGATCGTTTAGACCAGTAAAAGATTTACTTTGAATCGCCAATAAAAAAAGTGAGTTTTTATTTCTTTCAACAATGAAAGAGATAGGAACTTACTTTTTTTATTAGGAGATGAATAAATGCAAATCAGCAACAATGAAGAATTTTTATTTGTAGTGGCGCACTGTCCTTTTTTAAGTCACCGTGAGAAGTGGAAATGTGTCATCGATACTTTACCTGAATTAAGTTGTTTCACTCATTTAAAAGAGACGAATTACCTTCTCACGTATGCAAAAAAGCAGAAGTTCAATCAGTATTTAAACGAGTTTGACGTTAGGGGGGTCAAAGAAAAATATAAGAAAGCCTACCTTCATACCGTTTCTCTTAATTCACTGGACTATCCTGATGCTTTGAAAAACAGTTACGAACCACCGATTTTATTGTTTTATAAAGGAGATTTTTCTTTGCTCGATCAGCTCCTGATCGGCATGGTCGGGGCACGCGACTGCACAGAGTACGGCAACAAGGTACTGGATCATCTTATTCCTTCTCTTGTAAGCAGTAATATGGTAACTGTGAGTGGACTGGCCAGAGGTATCGATACACTTGTTCACACCAAAACGATTGAAAATGGTGGAAAGACGATTGCAGTGATCGGTAACGGTATTGGTTACAGCTATCCTAAAGAGAACAAAGCACTCCAGGAGAACATTGCCACCCATCATTTATTGATATCGGAATATCCATTAAATGCAGCTCCCAGAAAACATCACTTTCCTTTACGTAATCGGATTATTGCCGGTCTTTCTCGCGGCACTGTTGTCGTAGAAGCCAAAGAAAGAAGTGGCAGTTTGATTACGGCACGTATGGCTCTCGAAGAAGGAAGAGAGGTATTCGCCGTACCCGGTTCGATTTTCAGTGAACATTCAAAAGGTTGTCTTGACCTGATCAAATTGGGCGCCATTTCCTGTCAATCACCCGAAGATATTTTTGATGAATGGAATCTGGCTTTTGTGAAATAATTAATTAAATATATTTTTTAAAGTTGACAAAGTTAATTCATATGCCATATGATAGGTTACGATTCTTAATAAGAACGATAACAAGACGCATTGATAGTAATAAGCGCAAAAAAATATGGTAAAAGAGGAAGGAGCCTGCAATTTGGCTTATAAATATTTAGTCATTGTAGAATCGCCTGCAAAAGCAAAAACAATAGAAAAATATTTAGGGAGAAACTATAAAGTAGTAGCCAGTTTAGGACACATCAGAGATTTACCGAAAAGTCGTATGGGTGTCGATTTTGAAAACGACTATGAACCTGACTATATAACGATTCGTGGTAAAGGTCCGGTTATCAAAGATTTAAAGAAACATGCAAAAAAGGCTGAAAAAGTTTTTCTCGCAGCTGACCCGGATAGAGAAGGGGAAGCTATAGCCTGGCACTTAAGTTTTTTACTCAAGCTTGATAATGTGGAAAAAAATAGAGTCGTTTTCAATGAAATCACTAAAGACGCTGTGAGGAACGCACTGAAGAATCCGAGAAACATAAATGAAGATTTGGTTCATTCCCAGCAAGCGAGACGGATACTTGACCGTATCGTGGGTTATCAAATCAGTCCATTACTCTGGAAAAAAGTTAAGCGTGGATTGAGTGCAGGACGTGTACAATCCGTTGCCTTGAAGATAATCTGTGACCGTGAAGAAGAAATAAAAAACTTCAATCCGGAAGAATACTGGTCAATTGAAGCTCAGTTTAAAAAAGAGAAAAAAGTCTTTGAAGCAAATTTTTATGGACTCAACAATAAAAAGACAAAACTACCCGATAATGAAGCTGTACAAGAGGTCATGAACAAACTTGATCAGTCTGGTGAGTTTGATGTCACTAAAGTGATCAAGAAAGAACGTAAACGTAATCCTTACGCGCCATTTACAACCAGTAGCCTGCAACAAGAAGCCGCAGGGAAACTGAATTTTAGAACACGAAAAACGATGATGGTTGCGCAGCAACTTTACGAAGGAATCTCATTAGGTAAAGGCGGAACCACAGGACTGATCACTTATATGCGTACAGATTCAACCCGTCTGTCACAGACGGCAAAACTAGAAGCAAATGAAGTGATCGTCAGTGAATACGGGGCAGAATACGCTGCAACGAATCCAAAAAAACAAAAGAATATTGAATCCGCTCAAGATGCGCATGAAGCGATCAGACCGACAAGTGCGATGAGAAAACCAGAGGATATCAAGAAAAATCTTTCAAAAGATCAATTTAAATTGTATCAATTGATTTGGTCTCGTTTTATTGCAAGTCAGATGAAACCAGCGATTTATGACACTGTGCGCGTAGATATCGAACAGAATGGTGTCTTTTTCAGAGCAAACGGTTCCCAAATTAAATTTAAAGGTTATCAAATAGTATATGCTGAAAGCAAAAAAGATAAAGACAACATCTTACCTGATTTATCTGAAGGCGATAAGATCAAGCTAGAATCGATCGAACCTAATCAGCATTACACACAGCCACCTGCTCGATACAGTGAAGCTACGTTAATCAAAACACTGGAAGAAAACGGCGTTGGGCGTCCGTCGACGTATGCACCGACCTTGGAAACCATTCAGCGACGGTACTATGTGACTTTACAAAGCAAACGTTTTGAACCGACTGAACTTGGAACCATCGTTAACACCATCATTGGCGAGTTTTTCCCTAATATCGTGGACGTTAGCTTCACGGCTGATATGGAAAAGGATTTAGATGCTGTTGAAGAGGGTAAAAAAGAATGGGTCGAGGTTATCGATCAGTTCTACCGACCATTCAAAGAAGAAGTCACCATTGCAGAAAAAGAACTGGAAGAGGTTGAAATCGAAGATGAACCCGCAGGCTTTGATTGTGAAAAATGTGGCTCTCCGATGGTCATTAAAATGGGCCGTTATGGTAAATTTTATGCCTGTTCCAACTTCCCCGACTGTCGCAACACGAAAGCTATTGTTAAAAAAATAGGTGTGACATGTCCGACATGTAAAAAAGGTGAAGTGGTGGAACGTAAGTCCAAGAAAAATCGTATCTTTTACGGATGCGAAAATTATCCTGAATGTGAGTTCACCTCATGGGATAAACCAATTGGACGCGACTGTCCGAAATGTGAGCATTATCTGGTCGAGAAGAAAACGAAAAAACAAACCCAGGTTGTTTGTTCTAACTGTGACTATAAAGAAGAATCACAAAAATAAACCAACCAGTATAAGTGGAACAACTCGATCACAAATGAGTTGTTCCACTTTTTTCTTTGGGATGAAGAAACTGTTCTGGCCAGTAGCTACAGCTTTTAAAGTTAAGAGCCTCATTAACCCTTGCGAACGCGAACGACGACCGCAAAAGAAAAGTAAGTGTTCATTTGCGCTATGATCACAAAAGGTCGTCTTAAATCGTTTTTCAGGCAAAAGAAGTTCAGGGAAGCATTATTATAGTGCCTCCTCAGAATTTTTCTTGACCGAGTGACCAGTATGATTTTTTTGAGTAGCCACTCGATGCAAAGATTCTAATGAGTGGCTAGTACCACAGGTAAGTAATGCCTACTCATCCAATCGCATCACTGGAGAAGGGAGTATAGACTGCTTGTAGTGACCACCCAGCATTTGTTTTTTGCTAGTCAGTCACTATAGAGGCCTTGTAGTTACAAGTGGATACCTGAGTTTTGTTGGGCGGTCACTATAGGACCCTTTAAGTGACCGCTCAGCGAAAATTGTTATGAGAGTTAAACCTACTGGACCACGGTAGATTCAACTCAAATAACATGCACAGGTGAGTAGCGAGTATAAAATCGACTACCGACCACCGAATGATGAATCATACGTGAGCTATCAGTAAAGGTTACTTCAAGCAGAGACTTTATCAAAATCAAGATATCGATCATTTACTTTTGAGTACAGTCTGTTTCTAGAAATTATTGTATTCCCTATCCTTGATTTACAGATTAACGTTTAAGTCTTATTTTCTTCTACTTTTCTCTATATGCTTGAACGACTCACATATGTTAAAATGATAGGAGTGAGGAGAGATACTCATGGAAAATAAATGGATCACGCTATTTTCAAATTATTTGATGAATGAACGTCATTATTCGGAGCATACCAACCTTGCTTATATTGACGATTTACAAGCGTTTGAGCAGTTTTTAAAAGAGACAGGGGAAGAGGATGTCTTGGCTGTCAAACTGTCCGATGCGCGGATATATTTAAGTTATTTAACGGATAAAGAGTATGCACGTGCGTCTATCTCCAGGAAAATCTCGAGTATCCGGGCGTTTTATCAATTTTTGTTAAATAACGAGATAGTGAATGACAACCCTTTTTCATATTTACAGCTAAAAAAACGCGGGTCTCGTTTACCTAATTTCTTTTATGAAGAAGAAATGAAGGCTTTGTTTGAAGCAACCGAAGGAGATGCGCCGCTTGATCTGCGTAACCTGGCCTTACTTGAAATCTTGTACGGGACAGGGATACGTGTGAGTGAATGTCAAGGTATTCAACTAGATGACATTGACTTTGAGATGGGTATGCTTTTTGTAACGGGAAAAGGGCGTAAAGAACGCTATATTCCTTTTGGACATTATGCAAGTGAAGCCACGAAAGCGTATATCGAAAACGGACGGCAACCGGTAATGTCAAAATACAATAAGGATCATGACTGTCTGTTTATCAATCATCACGGAGATCAGATCACTCAAAACGGAATCCAATTCGTGCTGACCCAGTTGATCAAAAAGAGTTCTTTATCCCATAACATCACTCCGCATATGCTGCGTCATACGTTTGCAACCCATTTACTTAATAATGGTGCAGATATACGAACGGTGCAGGAATTGTTAGGACATAAGAGTTTATCGTCAACACAGATCTATACACACGTGACCACAGAACATTTACAGAAAGATTATAATTCGTATCACCCCAGAGCATAAACAGAACACTTTAAAATGGAGGAATAAAAATGACACAGTTTCATGCAACAACGATCTTAGCTATTCAGCACAATGGTGAATGTGCCATGGCTGGAGACGGACAAGTAACCATGGGCGAATCAGTTATTATGAAAGGGACCGCCCGTAAAGTCAGAAAAATATATAACAACGAAGTCTTAGTCGGTTTCGCCGGCAGCGTAGCAGACGCGTTCACTTTAGAAGAAAAATTTGAAGGTTATTTGAATCAGTATAATGGCCATTTGATGCGTGCGGCTGTTGAACTGGCTAAAGAATGGCGCACCGACAAAATGATGAAAAATCTGGAAGCATTGCTCATTGTAATGAATAAAGAGCAAATACTCTTGATTTCAGGAAATGGCGAAGTGATTCAGCCGGACGATGGCATATTAGGCATCGGTTCAGGCGGTAATTTTGCTTTGTCAGCTGCTAGAGCTTTGAAAAAATATGGCGAGAACTTAACTGCCGAACAAATAGCAAAAGATAGTTTAACCATTGCCGCAGATATCTGCGTCTACACTAATCATAATATCGTATCAGAAAAACTGTAAGGGGAATGATGAGATGAGAGTAAGAAATGATTTTACACCTAGAGAGATCGTAACGAAATTAGATAAATATATCGTAGGACAGCAAGATGCTAAAAAAGCAGTTGCTGTGGCTTTACGTAATCGCTATCGTCGTTTGAAACTGGACGCAGACATGCAGAAAGAAATCACCCCGAAAAACATCTTGATGATCGGGGCAACAGGGGTCGGTAAAACAGAAATCGCCCGTCGTTTAGCCGCGATCGTGGATGCGCCTTTTATCAAAGTTGAAGCCACTAAATTTACAGAAGTCGGCTACATCGGACGTGATGTTGAATCGATGGTCAGAGACTTAACTGAAGCATCAATACAGATAGTTCGTGACGAACACCGTAAAAATGTCCGTGGGCGTGCTGAAAAAAGAGCCGTTGAACGTGTCGCAAAAGCTTTGGCACCGGGAATAAAAAAACAAAAAAGCAGTAACGATAACAACCCGCTGGCAGGCATGTTTAAAGGGATGGGGATGGACCCCAACCAGTTCAATCAAAACGTTGATGATGACGAAGAAGAAACGGTTACGGAAGAAATTTCTTCTAAACGTGCCGCATTGATCGATCAGATCAGTCGAGGCGTTCTGGACTCCAGAGAAGTTGAAATAAAAGTGACGGAGAAGAAGAAATCACCGAACAGTCCTATGAGTGCACCGATGGAACAGATGGGCATTGATTTGTCAGAAACACTAGGTCAGCTTACGCCTTCCAAAAAAGTTAAACGCAAGGTGACGGTCAAGGAAGCGTTGGATATATTCAACGAAGAAGAAGCAGACAAACTTATCAATACAGAAGATATTAATGCGGATGCCGTCCGCTTAACCGAGAATTCCGGGATCATCTTTGTCGATGAAATCGATAAAATAACTTCTAAAGGACAAAACAGCGGCCAGGTTTCAAGAGAAGGTGTCCAGAGAGACATTCTGCCGATCGTTGAGGGATCCAGTGTGCCTACCAAATACGGAACAGTCAATACGGATCATATCCTGTTCATCGGTTCTGGTGCATTTCATGTTTCGAAACCAAGTGATTTGATTCCAGAATTGCAGGGTCGTTTTCCTATCCGTGTGGAGCTTGATGATTTAACTAAGGATGACTTCGTTAAAATACTCACTGAACCAGAAAACGCCTTAGTTAAACAATACCGTGCTTTACTTGAAACAGAAAACATTGATGTCATCTTTACAATGGAAGCTATTGAAGAAATAGCCGGAATCGCTTATGAAGTGAATGAATCCACAGAAAACATCGGTGCACGTCGCTTACACACGATTCTTGAACGCTTACTCGAAGACTTATTATTCGAATCACCGGATATGAGTATGGGCGAAGTGAAAATCACAAAAAAATATGTCGAAGATAAAATTGGTCATATCGTTCAGGACAAAGACCTTAGCCGTTATATCTTATAAGACACTAATCGGGGTGCAAGGATGAATGCAGAAAAAATAAGTGAACCTTCTAAAGAAGAGCTGCTTTTAAAGATTACAGAACAAGAGATGCTGATAAACGAGCTTCTTGCAGAAAAAGAAGCTGAAGCTAAATTGGATTATCCTTGGAAAGGGAATCTCGGTCATTGGTATTGGAATGTCCAGACAAATGATGTGGTCTTTAATCCATTGAAAGTAGAAGCTTTAGGTTACAAGATGGAAGAGTTACCAGAGAAAGTTCCTTATGATTTCTTTACAAGTAAATTGCACCCAGATGATTTTGAACCTGTGATGGATAATATGCGGGAACACTTAAAAGGATCGACACCGGTTTATGAAGTGGAATACCGGATCAAAGCAAAAGACGGTCAATGGAAATGGTATTATGATCGCGGGAAAGTCACCAAACGTTCCAAAGACGGTGCGCCTCTTTTTCTGACGGGTATAGTCTTTGATATAACCAAACAAAAAGCAAAAGAAGAAGACTTGGTAGACTTGACGTCAACGTTGATTGAACTGATTGATAAGGATGAATTGACGCAGATCAGAAATCGCCGTTCAATTATCAGAGAGTTAAAATCGCGTATCGTGGAGTCGGTTATCCAAGAGTATTCACTGATTGTCAGCATGATCGATATCGATGATTTCAAACGGCTCAATGATACCAAAGGTCATGTTTATGGGGATTATGTGCTCAAAGAGACGGCTAAAACCTTGGAACACGTTTTGAAAAGAAAAGGCTGTGTCGGACGTTATGGTGGGGAGGAATTTCTGATACTCTTGCCAAATATGTCAAAAGAGCAGGCTGTAAATGTACTGGAAGACTGCCGTTCTGCTATTGAAACAAACGAATTTCTGAAAAATGAATCGCTGACGATCAGCGGAGGTTTCACCGTTTACACTCAGGGTGATCACGAAGATGCAGTGAAAGATGCTGATAAACACCTATACGAAGCAAAAGAAAACGGGAAAAATCAGATAATAGGCTAAAAAAAAGACCTTTTCTACCGTCATATGATAATGACTGGGTTAGAAAAGGTCTTTTTATCGACTTTTTTTCTCAGGATAAACTCATTTTTTTGTTTTGTTTAAACCAAAAGGCACTTTACTTTCGCTGCCATTTTTAATGCGTTCTATATTAGAGCGGTGTCTGATTATCACAATAATCATAGCTAACCATACAATCGTTGCAAATATCCAGTCCCCCAAGAATAATGAGGCAATCGCTGCAATAATCGAAGTAACAATACTAGCCAAACTTACCATACGTGAAACATATAAAGTGACTCCAAAAATTAAAATAAGAAAGGCAAATAATGGCTGTGCTCCTATAACGATACCGGCACTAGTAGCCACCGCTTTTCCGCCTTTAAATCCTGCGAAGATCGGAAAAACGTGACCGATGACTGCGAAGATACCCACGGCCATTGGATGAATATTCAAGCCAAACCATATAGGCAATAAAGCGGCAACCGTTCCTTTTGTGATGTCTAAAATCAAAACAATGGTTCCAGCTGTT
Source organism: Alkalibacterium sp. f15 (assembly GCF_049389645.1). GTDB lineage: Bacteria > Bacillota > Bacilli > Lactobacillales > Carnobacteriaceae_A > Alkalibacterium. The sequence continues at coordinate 13,724 of NZ_CP186540.1, read as the reverse complement.
TTTCCAAGAACTCTGAAGGTGTTAGTCGTTCCCATATTGCCACTTCCATGTTCTCTCACATCGGTTTTGAAAAAAAGTTTGCCTATCCACACACCTGAAGGAATCGATCCCAAAAGGTAAGCGCAGAGTATCACAACTATCTCAACCAACTAATCTCCTCCTTAACTCATGATGACGCTAGTAATAATTCTATCACGATTTCGTTTATATAAATATGTTTTTATCCAATATATTAACATAACGCGTGATATATTTAACCAATCTTTTATTTTATATGTTTCACAATTGTGCTATACTTCATTTAATTGAAAACGGTTCTCAATTAATATGAGAAAATCAGATTACACTATAGGGAGAAACGGTTATGACTTTTATTCATATCAAAAATCTTACTAAACGTTTTGATAACCATTCACAGCCTGCGGTCAATGACATTAGTTTCAGTATAAATAAAGGTGAAATTGTTTCGTTGCTAGGTCCGAGTGGTTGCGGTAAGACAACGGCGTTACGAATGATAGCGGGTTTTGAAAATCCAACAAAAGGAACTATCGAGATAGGAAATAATCTAGTAGTATCAGATTCAGCAGTCGTGTCTCCGGAAAAAAGAGGCATCGGTATGGTTTTTCAGGAACATGCCTTGTTTCCTAATATGACAGTGTCAAAGAATATCATGTTCGGTTTAAAGAATATGAAAAAAAGTGAAAAAATAAAAAGAGTCCATGAAATGCTGGAGCTAATAGAGTTGGAAGATTATGCTGACAGCATTCCCTCCAATTTATCTGGGGGTCAGCAGCAACGTGTAGCCATTGCCCGTGCTTTAGCGCCTTCACCTCATGTCATCTTGCTAGACGAACCCTTCAGTAGTATCGATGCAGGTTTGAGAGAAAAAATGAGACAAGACATAGCCGCTATTCTAAAAAAAGCTAAAGCGACTGCGATCATCGTTACCCATGACCAAAAAGATGCATTTGCTGTTGCAGACAAAGTCGTTGTAATGAAAGACGGTACCATTCAGCAGATATCCACCCCTAAAGAACTTTATCGTTGTCCAACAAACTGTTTTGTCGCTCAATTTGTGGGTAAGACAAATCTGCTTCAAGGTGAGATAGACACAGATGAAGATGACGCATTGACTCCTATAGGTAGGGTTCCCATTATATCATTATTAAATCGTTATAAGGGTAAAGTGATGCTGTCGATCAGGCCTGAAAATATTCAACTTAATTCGCATGGTTTTTTTAGCGGCATAGTAGAGCGTATCGTCTATGGTGGAGATAAACAAGAAATTCATTTAACAGTCAATAATACGATAACTGAATTGACGACGCCTATCATACTATCTGCACCTATCAATCATGAAATACTGGTGGGACAATCATTGAATTTTGATATTAATAAAGAGCATGTGACCGTCATTGAGTAGTTGATCAGTTTTATGTCATGTGAAAAAAAATACAATTAAATCTTGACTAATATAAAAGCGTAGTGTAATGTTTTTGGTGAGAATGATAATCGTTCTCAATAGAATGGGAGTGGTAGTAATGAAAAGCAATTTCATTTTTGGGGTAACAGGATTAGTCATGTTGGCTCTCTTGACGGGGTGCGATGCAGTGTCTGATTCAACTAATGAAAACGAAGAACTCGTGGTGTATTCTTCAAGAAACGAAATGTTCGTATCGGATTTGCTCGATAAATTTAAACAAGATACCGGAATTGAAGTAAAGGCGCTTCATGGGGTCGAACCCTTACAGATTTTAGAAGAAAGAAACAACACTCAAGCCGACGTGTTCATTTCCAATGATATCGGAGCACTGGAGTACCTCAATCAGGAAGAATTACTTAAAGCAACAGATCCTGACAACATAGAAAGTATTGAAGAATTATATCGCGCAGAAAACAACGAATGGATCGCATTGTCGTCTAGAGCCAGAGGGTTTATTTACAATAAAGATCTGATCGATGAATCAGATGTGCCCACTAAAATGGAAGAGTTGATCGATAACGACTTTAGTGACATCGAAAATGGCTATGCCATAACCCGCGGAGGAAACGGGGGAATGATTTCAAACGTTTCTGCTTTGAGATATGAGTGGGGAGATGAACGAACCCAGGAATGGATCGAATCGATTCAAGATAACTCTGCCGCTATTTTTGAAGGACACGGCGATATCAGACGAGCGGTGGGTGAAGGGCTCCATGCGTTTGGACTAGTCAATAATTATTATTATCATCAGCAATTATTAGAACCTCAAGATAACAATGTGGGCTTTGTCTATCCAGACCAGGAAGAAGGCGAAATGGGAGCGATCGTGAATGGCGCGGGAATTGGATTATTAGAAGACAGTCCTAATGAAGATTCAGCCCAAGTTTTCTTGAACTGGCTTTTAGAAGAAGAAAACCAGTTGGCATTTGTTGGAGAATCGCTGGAAGTACCTATCAACAGTAACTTGACCCCGCCTTTCGAGTCAGCTGTTAAATTGACTGACCTCAACGTGCAAACGATGCCGCTTAGAGAATTAGGTAATTATTTTGAAGATACACGTTTGTTGATTGAAGACGCCGGTTTGGATTTGAATTTAAAATAAAAAGAAGTAGCTTATTATTTAATCATAGGAGTAGCCGATGAGTCATCACACATTACGAAAAAAAATTAAACCTGACAACTTATCCAGACTATTTAAATTCGACCGAGCTATTTGGCATGGGAATAAACCCAGTAGATCTCTGTTAGGCGTGTCTATTGTTATTGCGCTTATCATGACGCTACCTTTACTTTATGTCATTTATCAGTCTTTTTTGGCTGGAAGTGAAAGTTGGATGAGGTTACTGGATACCCGGATCCCACAGTTATTATGGAATACACTCTCTCTGGGGATCGCTGTCACCTTGACCTCGACGTTTATTGGGGTTTCTTTGGCTTGGTTAGTGACACGCACGGATTTACCCGGAAGACGGATCTGGAGATGGCTATTAGCTCTACCTCTGGTTGTCCCACCCTATGTAGGAGCGGTAACCTATATTATTGTATTAGGACCTAGAGGCTGGCTTTATCAGGCTATACAAGCGGCATATGGTAATGACTTCAGCTTAACTTTTGATATTTATTCCTTTTATGGTGTGTTTTTAGTGATGACTCTGTTCACCTATCCATATGTTTACCTTGTCACCAGTGCATCGCTCAGGAAAATCAGCCAGACTTATGAAGAGGTTGGTAGATCATTAGGCTATAACGGGTTTCATATATTCTTCAAAATAATTTTACCTATGCTTGTCCCAGCTATTGGCGCGGGCGGAGTTCTCGTCTTTTTATATGTCATAAGCGATTTCGGGGCAGTATCCATGCTGCGGTATGTGACGTTCACGTCAGCGATTTATTATCAGCGGGCCGGGTTTGATATTCCATCAGCATCGGTATTAAGTTTGGTCTTGATCGGTATAACAGTGATCGTTCTTTTGATCGAAAAGTTAATGAAAAAGAGAAAAGCATACTATCAAACTAAAGGGATAGCCAAAGAGTCTCAGACTTTAAGTCTAGGGAAATATAAGCACGTCTCCTTGCTTTATGTCATCTTTATTTTCCTGATCTCTGTTGCCTTGCCGATCATCGTACTCGTTTACTGGACGATGATCGGTGCGGGTAGTGGCTTGATTGACAGTTCCATATTTGAATACACCCTTAATAGCTTTCAAATCGCGGGTGCAACGGCGGGATTAAGCATGATCTTATCCGTGCCATTGGTGTACTTATATTCCAGGCATCATTCTGTGGTGAGTAGTCTGATTTATAAATTAAGCTATACAGGCTATGCGCTTCCTGGCGTAATCGTAGCATTGGGTTTAGTCTTCATATTTAATAATCATATCCCCTTTTTGTACAACACTGTATTTCTGGTCATTATCGCTCAACTGATTAGATTTATGCCGCAAGTTTTACAATCGGGTGAGACAGCTATGAATATGATTTCTCCGCGTATCGATGAGTCTGCTAGAAGCTTGGGACATTCGACATGGAAGGTGATATTTTTCATTACATTGCCTGCAATCCTTCCAGGGCTATTAGCAGGGGGAGCATTGGTTTTTGTGAGTTCACTGAAAGAACTGCCCGTTACGTTAATGTTAAGGCCTCCTGGCTTCGATACGCTAGCTATAAGAGTCTATTATCAGGCATCAGAAGCGATATATGCACAAGCGGCGCCGGGAGCCCTTATCATTATCCTGGTTTCGATACTCCCGTTATATTATTTGTTGAAAAATTACTGAAGCCATAGATAAGTAAATCCTTCCTTTTATAAAAGAAAGACTGTTGGTCGTTTTCCTCTAGTGGGATAAACGTCCAATTTTTTTATTATTCGAATTGTAGGGTTAACAAAGTTCATAACTCAGCGAGCTTGATCATGAAATGAAAATAAATTCTGAATATGAGTCCAGAGTTATTTCATCATAAGAAAATGACTGGTATTCAACTTAAACATTTTTCATTATTCTGATGAAAAAGTGCATTGACGTTTTTAGAGACGCGTTTTTATGGTATTATATTAATGCTTGTGTTTTCATATAGAAATGCACAAATTATTCTATGAATCACTATCGAGGAGTAATTATAAATGGTTATAAATAAGTATGATGATAATTCAATTCAAGTGTTAGAAGGCTTGGATGCTGTGAGAAAACGTCCCGGTATGTATATTGGGTCAACCGATTCCAGAGGACTCCATCACTTGGTCTATGAAATCGTAGACAATGCAGTGGATGAAGTCCTGGCGGGATTTGGTTCAAAAATAGATGTCATTATTCATAAAGACAACAGTATTACGGTTAAAGACGATGGACGGGGGATGCCTACAGGTATTCACAAATCCGGTGTACCCACTATCCAAGTCATTTTCACTATTTTACATGCGGGTGGCAAGTTTGGACAAAGCGGTGGATACAAGACTTCTGGGGGGCTGCATGGTGTAGGCGCATCAGTTGTTAATGCGTTATCCGAGCATTTAACTGTTCAAGTCAACCGAGACGGGTATGAATATACGCAACATTTTGAAAAGGGCGGTAAACCGGCCGGTAAATTGACTAAGAAAAAATGTCAAAAGAAATTGACTGGTACAACTGTTCACTTCAAGCCTGATCCAGAGGTTTTTTCAATGACAGAATATTCTTTTTCTTTGATAAGCGAACGACTCAGAGAATCGGCTTTCTTGCTCAAAGAAGTCACCATTACGGTGAAAGATGAGCGTAAAGACTTAGAAGAAGTGTTTCATTATGAAGAGGGCATCAAAGAATTCGTTCACTACATCAATGAAGAAAAAGATACACTCACACCGATTGCTTACTTTGAAGGAGAATTCAAAGGCATTGAGGTCGAATGCGCCTTTCAATATAATGACGGTTACTCGGAGAATCTATTAAGTTTCGTCAATAACGTCCGCACAAAAGATGGCGGAACTCACGAAATAGGAACCAAATCAGCCATCACGAAAACATTTAATGAATACGCAAAACGGGTGAATTTACTTAAAGAACGCGATAAAAATCTTGAAGGATCGGACGTTAGAGAAGGGATAGCTATTATTCTTTCAATCCGTATTCCGGAAAATCTATTACAATTTGAAGGACAGACAAAAAGTAAACTGGGAACAGCAGAGGCACGTGCAGCGTGCGACACGGTCATCTCAGAGCAATTCAACTTCTGGTTAGCCGAAAATGGTGAAATGAGTCAGCAGATCGTACGAAAAGCCATAAAAGCAAGAGAAGCAAGAGAGGCTGCCCGAAAAGCGAAAGACGAATCACGCAATGGGAAAAAACTTAAACGCAAAGAGACACTATTGTCCGGGAAATTAACACCGGCTCAGAGTAAAAATGCCAAAAAGAATGAACTTTACCTGGTTGAGGGGGATTCTGCTGGTGGCTCGGCCAAGCAGGGACGCGACAGAAAATTCCAGGCAATTTTGCCACTGCGAGGAAAAGTCATCAATACTGAAAAAGCCAATATGCAGGATATCTTGAAAAACGAAGAAATCAGTACGATGATCTACACGATCGGAGCCGGCGTTGGTCCTGAATTTGATATCAACGACTGTAATTACGATAAAGTGGTAATCATGACCGATGCGGATACAGACGGTGCCCACATTCAAGTCCTGATATTGACGTTCTTCTATCGTTATATGAAACCGTTGATCGAAGAAGGAAAAGTATACTTGGCACTACCACCTTTATATAAAGTCTCTAAAGGCAAAGGCAAAAAAGAAGTCATGGAGTACGCCTGGACAGACGAGGAATTAAAAGAAGTGCTGAAATCTTTCGGTAAAGGCTATATCATACAACGGTATAAAGGTCTGGGGGAAATGAACGCCGATCAGTTGTGGGATACAACCATGAATCCTGATACGCGTACCCTTATCCGTGTAACCATTGACGATGAGGCTCAAGCTGAACGCCGCGTGTCTGTGTTGATGGGGAATAAAGTGGATCCAAGACGTAAATGGATCGAAGAAAATGTTGAATTCTCCCTTGAAGAAGAAGGCAGCATTTTAGAGACAAACGATGTACTGGAAGAAGCTGAAGAAACTTTAGAGTTGTGAGAAAGGTTTGACTAATTAAGATGGCAAATGAACGAGTAGAGATACAAGAATTAACGTTAGAAGAAGTTATTGGCGATCGTTTTGGAAGGTACTCAAAATATATCATTCAGGAACGTGCACTGCCAGATATCAGAGATGGTTTAAAACCGGTTCAACGTCGTATTTTGTATGCCATGTATTCTGAAGGCAATACCCACGACAAGGGCTTTAGAAAGTCCGCTAAAACAGTGGGTAACGTCATTGGTAACTTCCATCCCCACGGCGATAGCAGTGTGTATGAAGCCATGGTACGAATGAGTCAGGACTGGAAAATGAAAACACCTCTAGTGACCATGCACGGAAACAACGGGAGCATGGACGGTGATCCACCGGCCGCGATGCGTTATACAGAGGCCCGCTTATCAAAGATAGCCAATGAATTACTCAAGGACATTGACAAAGAAACAGTGGAATTTGTTTTAAACTTTGATGATACAACAAATGAGCCCACCGTTTTACCCGCTCGTTTCCCTAACTTGCTTGTTAATGGGGCAACCGGGATCTCCGCCGGTTATGCGACAGATATTCCGCCGCACAATTTGAGTGAAGTCATCGATGCATGTATTTATCAAATGCAACACCCAAATGTATCTGTTGATAAATTGATGGACTTTGTGAAAGGACCCGATTTTCCTACTGGGGGAATCATCCAAGGGGTAAAAGGATTGAAATCCGCTTATGAGACCGGGAAAGGTAAAATAGTTGTCCGTTCTAAGACTGAAATCGAGCAAATCCGAGGCGGTAAAGAACAGATCGTCATCACTGAAATTCCGTATGAAGTGAATAAAGCAACCATGGTACGCAAAATGGACGAAATGCGCATCAATAAAAAAATCGATGGGATAGCAGATGTACGTGATGAAAGTGACCGTACAGGCCTGCGTATCGTCGTGGAGTTAAAGAAAGACACACCAACACAAGGTATCTTGACCTACTTATTTAAAAATACGGATTTACAAATATCTTATAATTTAAACATGATAGCGATAAGTAATCGACGCCCCCAACAAGTCGGCTTGAAAGACTTCTTAACGGCGTATATCGCTCACAAAAAAGACATTATTCGTAAGCGAACGACATTCTTATTGCATAAGGATGAAACACGTGCGCACATTGTTGTAGGACTCATCAAAGCTATTTCCATTTTAGATGCGGTCATTAAAACAATCCGAGAAAGTAACAACAAAGCGGATGCGAAAGATAACATCGTGAAAGCCTATGATTTTTCAGTCATGCAGGCAGAAGCCATCGTCAGTTTACAACTTTACCGCTTAACGAATACAGATATCACCCAACTTCAAAAAGAAGCAAGTGAGCTGAAAGCGCGCATCAGTGAGTACAATAAAATCTTGAACGATGAAAAAACACTTGAATCAGTCATGAGAAAAGAACTCAAAGAAGTTAAGAAAGAAAACGCCCAAGCCAGACAAACGGTGATTGAAGATAAAATCGAAGAATTGAAAGTTGAAAAAAAGGTCCTCGTAACGGAAGAAGAAGTGGTTGTTTCAGTCACGAAAGAAGGTTACTTGAAACGAACCAGTTTACGTTCCTATGGTGCCTCAAATTCTCAAGAGATGGGTTTGAGAGATGGGGACTATTCACTGTTTATAGAAAAAATATCGACATTGGACCATATCGTTCTCTTTACGACAAAAGGAAATATCATTAATAGACCTGTTCACGAAATCCCTGATATTAAATGGAAAGATTTAGGTGAACATATTTCTCAAACCGTCAGTTTAAAACCGGACGAAAAAATAGTTGCTGCCTATGGCTTAAAAGAGTTTTCTGAGCAACAAAAATTTGTCTTTATCACTAAAGAAGGATACATTAAGCAAACGTTGGCTTCAGGGTACGCTCCGAAAAGAACCTACCGTTCACGGACAGCAACAGCGATGAAATTAAAATCAGAAACTGATGCATTGCTGTCAGTCGATCTGATTGATGATGAAGCGTTGTATGACGTTTTCCTAGTGACACATTTAGGCTTTGGGTTGCGTTTCACTTTACCGGAAGTCTCGACAGTCGGAGCAAATGCCAGCGGCGTGAAATCAATCAGTCTGAAGAAACAGGATTACGTAGTCGGTGGCACTATCTTTAATCCTTCTGAAGGAAATAAGAGTGTCCTCATGATCACTAACCGAGGGTCTGTCAAGAAGATGAATATCACAGATTTCGATGTAATTTCAAGAGCGAAGAGAGGCTTGCTTGTTTTAAGAGAATTGAAAAACAAACCTCATCGCATGGCACTTATGATTGATATTCAGCAATTAGACGCCGAGTGGAAAATTGTTACAGAAAAAGGGAATGACTTCACTATTAAAGCAAAAGACTATGCATACAGCGACCGATACAGCAACGGCTCATTCATTTTGGATGAGGATTCAGATGGGACACCTGTCAACGCATATAAAGAGACTATTGCTTTAATTGAGGACGAAACTGAAGAGAAATAAGTAATATAAAATAAGGATGCCATTCTACTGGAATGGTCATCCTTATTTTTTGTGTTTTTAGGACGAAGAAGTTGATTCTGTGCCTTTCGAAGTGGTTGAATTAGTCTGAAGGTAACGCAACAGTGGATTCCGTGCCCTTCGTCGAGACTCAACCGGTGTGAAGGTAACGCAACAGTGGATTCCGTGCCCTTCGTCGAGACTCAACCGGTGTGAAGGTAACGCAACAGTGGATTGCGTGCCCTTCGTCGGGACTCAACCGGTGTGAAGGTAACGCAATGGTGGATTCTGTGCCCTTCGTCGGGAGCCAATCGATGTGAAGGTAACGCAATAGTGGATTCTGTACCCTTCGTCGGGACTCAACCGGTGTGAAGGTAATGCAATAGTGGAGTCCGTGCCCTTCGTCGGGGTTTAACTAGTATGAAGGTAACGCAACAGCAGATTCCGTGCCCTTCGTCGAGACTCAACCGGTGTGAAGGTAACGCAATAGTGGATTCTGTGCCTTTCGTGAGGAGCCAATCGATTTGAAGGTAACGCAACAGCAGATTCCGTGCCCTTCGCCGGGACTCAACCGATGTGAAGGTAACGCAACAGTGGATTGCGTGCCCTTCGCCGGGACTCAAGCGGTGTGAAGGTAACGTAACAGCAGATTCCGTGCCCTTCGCCGGGACTCAACCGGTGTGAAGGTAACGCAATAGTGGATTGCATTACCTTCACCGGTATATATCAGTAACGAAGGGAACAGAAAAGCAGAGTAGAAAAATCTACTCTGCTTTTCCACCGTTAAACGAACTAGGACCCGGCTAAATTTTTCAGTTTGTTAAGATTATCATCGTCTCCGAGTGCAATCAACGTTTGACCAGGAGTCAATAAATGATCTTTAGTCGGATTAAAGACGATGTCATCATCGTCTTTTTCTTTAATTGCAATAATAATCAGGTCTGTCTGTTCAGGAATGTTGGCTTCCATTAATGTTTTGTTGCTTAATGTGGAAGCCGGATGGATCACGACTTCATTTAAGTTCAAATCAATTTTTCCTGAATGCGTAATGGTGTCTAAAAAAGCAATAACGTTAGGCTTTAAAAGCATCGTTGCCATACGATGTCCACCGATTTCATTCGGCGAAACCGTTTTGTCTGCACCCGCACGAATGAGTTTTTCATGAGAATTATGCGTAATAGCTCTCGCTACGATAAGCAAATCAGGATTGATCTGACGAGCGGTAAGTACAGTATAGAGATTATTTGCATCACTATTCAGTGTCGCTATGAGTCCTTTGGCCCGATGTATACCTGCTTTTTCAAGGGCTTCATCTTGTGTGGCATCACCATGGAAAGCGATGACATTGTCATATTCCTTGATTGCTTCTAACTTTTCTTCATCGAATTCGATGACGACGAAATCGACTTTTTCTTTTTCAAGTGATTGAATGATATGCTGACCTGTTTCGCCGGCTCCGCACACGATAATATGATTATTCAATGCTTTAAGCTGATCGTTCATTTTTTGTTCCCTCCAAGCTTCCCGCATGGTTCCTCCAAATAAGAAACCGACTAATTGTGTACCTGAATACCCAATGATCCCTAAACTAAGAAAAATAAGAGCAATAGTAAAAAGTTGGGCAGGAACAGTCAGTGGAGCAACTTCTTGAAAGCCAACGGTGGAAATCGTAATGACAGTCATATAAAAAGCATCCATTAAACTAATATCAAGCAAATAATAGTAACCGACAATTCCTACTATAATAATTGTGACAAGTAAATATAAGATGTATAAGGTACGTTTATGTTGTTGCACGTGATCAACTCCTAAGTAGTTAGATGTGCCTTAGGTATCTTTTATTATTTTATCACGTAATGAAACAAAGATATAGGTTTAGTTTGTTCTTATCCTAATATCAATTATGAAAGTGGGGAGGAGTTATGGATCGGTTTTCTGAAAGTTGTTGGATGAAAATTTTAGACAGAGACAGATCACGGCTCATATTAAAAATAAAAAAAGACGAGAATGGGATCATGATCCCATTCTCGTCTTCATCTAAATAATTATTTGATTAACCCTTGAAAGCAGCTCTGTAAACTTCTGCAAGTTCTGTGACTAGAGGTAATTTAGGGTTAGCATTTGTACATTGGTCTTCAAATGCACGGTCAGCCATAGCGTCGACAACTTCTTCAAAGTCTTTACTATTAATATTGTTCTCTTTAAGACTCATTGGAATGTTTAATTCTTTTGCTAAGTCATAGATGGCTTTGATCAAGCTTTCTACGCCTTCTTGGGTTGTTTTAGCAGGTAAGCCTAAAGCTTTTGAAATTTGAGCATATCTTTCGTCAGCAATAAAGTGTTCATACTTAGGAAAGGCAACAAATTTTGTCGGCATTTTAGCATTATAGCGAATAACATGCGGCAGTAAGACAGCATTTGCACGACCGTGAGCGATATGGAACTGTGCGCCCAATTTGTGAGCTAAACTATGGTTTATACCCAGGAATGCATTCGCAAAAGCCATACCAGCAAGCGTTGAAGCATTATGCATTTTTTCTCTAGCGAGTTCGTCTGAACCATTATTGTAAGCTGTTGGTAAATGCTCAAACACTAATTGCATAGCTTTGATAGCTAATCCGTCTGTGAAGTCATTTGCCATGTTAGAAACATAAGCTTCGATAGCGTGTGTTAATACGTCCATTCCTGTATCAGCTGTCACAACTTTTGGTACCGTCATAACAAACTGAGGATCGATGATAGCTACGTCTGGAGTCAACTCGTAATCTGCTAATGGGTATTTTGTTTGCGTTTCAGTGTCTGTAATAACTGCGAATGGAGTTACTTCTGAACCTGTTCCTGATGTTGTAGGAATAGCAACAAATTGAGCTTTTTCACCAAGAGTAGGGAATTTATAAACACGTTTACGAATATCCATGAATTTTTGTTTGATACCATTGAAGTCAGTATCTGGGTGCTCGTAGAATAACCACATACCTTTAGCAGCGTCCATTGGAGAACCACCACCCAGGGCAATAATGACATCTGGTTCAAAGGCAGCCATCGCTTTTGCGCCTTTTAAAACTGTATCTTTTGATGGATCAGCTTCAACTTCGGAAAAGATTTCGCAGTGAACATATTCCGGACGGTTTCTTAAGTGATAAAGCACGCGATCCACATATCCGAGTTCAACCATCATTGGATCAGTAACAATAAAGGCTTTTTTGATATTTGGCATTTTAGCTAAATATTGAACAGAGTTACGTTCAAAATACACTTTTGGTGGAAGTTTAAACCATTGCATATTGTTTTTACGTGAAGCACGTTTTTTAACATTGATTAAGTGCATAGTGCTGACATTTGTTGACACGGAATTCCCTCCATACGATCCACATCCCAGAGTAAGGGAAGGGAGATAAGCGTTATAAATATCACCGATGGCGCCTTGACTTGATGGAGCATTAACGATTACACGTCCGGCTTTCATACGACTATCATATGCTTTTATAATATCTTCATTGTTTGAATGGATAACAGCAGAGTGTCCCAGACCTCCAAAAGACAACATTTCAGTCGCACGTGTAATGCCTTCTTCAGTACTGTTTACTTTATAGGCTGCAAGGACGGGACTTAATTTTTCTCTTGAGAGAGGGTAGTCAGTACCAACGCCAGCATATTCAGCAATCAATATTTTAGTTTCTACAGGAACTTTTACACCAGCCATTGTAGCGATTTGATAAGCAGAGCGGCCAACGATTTCCGAATTCAACTGATTCGTTTCTGAAACCATCAACTGTTCAACTTTTACTCTGTCTTCATTGTTCAAGTAATGACAACCAAAAGCGACCATTTGTTTTTTAACAGCATCGTAGATTTCTTTGTCAACAATGACTGCCTGTTCAGAAGCACAGATCATACCGTTATCAAACGTTTTTGATAAGATCAAGTCGTTTGTCGCACGTTTAACATTAGCTGTTTTTTCTATATAACAAGGGACATTACCTGCACCAACACCTAAAGCTGGTTTTCCTGAACTATAAGCGGCTTTAACCATGCCCGGTCCACCGGTAGCCAAGATCGTTGCAATGCCATCATGTTTCATTAAAGTTTGTGTCGCTTCTAGTGAAGGTTTTTCAACCCATTGGATACAATGTTCAGGTGCGCCAGCTTTTATGGCTGCTTCGTATAACAGTCTTGCTGCTGTAGAACTAGATTTTTGAGCAGAAGGGTGAAATGCGAAGATTATAGGATTACCTGTTTTAATTGCAATCATTGATTTGAAAATAGTTGTTGAAGTTGGGTTAGTGACAGGTGTTACTCCTGCAATAACGCCAATAGGTTCAGCGATCTCAACAGTGCCTTCGTGAACGTTTTCGTTGATAACACCGATCGTTTTATCTGATTTGATATTGTGGTAGATATATTCAGAAGCGAAGATGTTTTTAATTATTTTATCTTCATATACACCGCGTCCTGTTTCTTCAACAGCTAGTTTTGCTAATTTCATATGATTGTCTAAACCAGCAAGAGCCATTGCTTTTACTATAGCGTCTACTTGTTCTTGGTTCAGTTTAGATAAACCTTCCAGTGCCTGTTTACCTTTCGTGACTAACTGATCGACATCCTCGTAAACGCTTGTTTCTTTTTTGCTTTTGTCTAAAACTTTTACCAT